>CAZTRH010000079.1:0-8100 GCA_964616605.1 uncultured Ruminococcus sp. | reverse complement strand
GTTCTACCACTGAAATTATGGCTTTTGCAAAGAAATCCGATAATAACGAATTTATAATCGGCACAGAAAACAGCATTGTGCAGCATCTCGGAATTGACTGTCCAGAAAAACGTTTTTATCCGTTGTCAAAGGATTTCATCTGTCACAATATGCAGCTTACAAAAATATCAAGTGTTCTCCACTGTCTGAACGGCGGCGGAGAGGAAATCATAATGGACGAGCAGACCCGACTTCTTGCAAAGAAATCCATCGACAAAATGCTGGAGCTTGGTGGTTGATATGGGAAACGTTATGGTAGCAATGAGCGGCGGCGTAGACAGCTCTGTTGCGGCACTGCTGATAAAGCAGTCGGGATATGACTGCACAGGCATTATGATAAAGCTGCTTGAAAATAAAGAGGACGAGTCCTCTGAAAAAAGCTGCTGCACTGCCGATGCCGCAGAGGACGCACGCAATGTTGCACATTCACTGGGAATGAAGTTCTATGTGTTCAATTTCGTTGATGAATTCAGAGATAAAGTCATTTCTCCGTTTGTGAAGTCCTACGAATGCGGCGAAACGCCCAATCCCTGTATTGAGTGCAACCGCACAATGAAGTTCGGTGCGCTGTATCAGAAAGCGAAAACTATTGGCTGCGACTATATCGCTACGGGTCACTATGCACGGATTGAACAGGATAAAAACACAGGCAGATTTCTTTTGAAAAAGGCGGCAAATCTCGCTAAAGACCAGAGCTATTTTCTGTATCAGCTCTCGCAGGACGTTCTGGCTCACACTCTATTTCCGCTTGGGGAGTACACGGACAAATCGCAAATCCGTGAAATCGCAAAGCAGCACGGACTGCCCACAGCTTCAAAGAGCGACAGCCAGGATATCTGCTTTATTCCCAAAAGCGGCTATGTTGAATTTCTTAAAGAGTTTACAGGAAATAAATACCCAGAAGGAAATTTTGTCTTATCTGACGGTAGAATTGTCGGCAATCACAAAGGAATTATAAATTACACTATCGGTCAGCGAAAAGGATTGGGTATTGCATGGAGCGAGCCGCTGTATGTCTGCGAAAAGAACGTTTCTGAAAACACCGTAACCCTTGGCACTGAAAAAGAGCTTTATTGCGACAGCATCACCGCACATTCTTTCAACTGGATAGCATATGAAAATCCCCCCGAAACACCGATAAATGTACTCGCGCGCACACGGTGTCACGGAAAAGAAGCCGCCGCAGAGGTCACCGCAAACAGTGACGGCACTGTAACTATTCGTTTTGAAGAACCGCAAAAAGCAACCTCCAAAGGTCAGTCAGTAGTGCTGTACGATGGAGATATTGTCATCGGTGGGGGGATATTATACTAAATTAATTAGCAAACAAAAAATCCTTTGCTCACACTAATTTATAACAATATAATTTTTAAAAAGATGCCACTGCGCCATAACACATATTGACAAAACACATATTTGCGATATAATATTAATGGTAAGTAGAATGTGGAATGACTTTTAAAGAGTTAATGATATGGCAATCAAGCAATGCGTAAACTTCTCAGCAGTTCTGCAAACTGCATTTAAAGAGAAGCTCCGCGTCAACAACTGACAGAAAAATCGGCGTCCATAATGGGCGCCGATTTATTTTTTCAGACAGTAAGCTTTTTTACTATTAATAACAAAAAACCGTCCACTATTGCGGACGGCTTTCAATTGTTAAATGGAGCTGTTAATCAGAGTCGAACTGATGACCTCATCCTTACCAAGGATGTGCTCTACCAACTGAGCTATAACAGCACCTCAACAACGAATATAATTATATCACATTTATTTTCCATTGTCAAGAGTTTTTTTAAAAAAATTTATTTTTTTTATCATCAATAAAAAAAATTTCAGCTCCTATAAAAAATACTTGAAATTTTCGGCGAAATATGTTACAATAATGGGAAGGGTGTTGAGCAGGAACACTGCTATATATAATTTTAAAACCCTAAAAAGGAGATTGTTATGCCAAAGCTAACGGATATCAACAAAATTCTTATTATCGGTTCGGGACCTATCATAATAGGTCAGGCTTGTGAGTTTGACTACTCGGGTACACAGGCGTGCAAGGCTTTAAGAAACCTTGGATACGAAATAGTTCTCGTAAACTCAAACCCTGCCACCATTATGACAGACCCCGATATAGCGGATATCACCTATATCGAGCCGCTTAATGTTGACAGACTCGAACAGATTATCGAAAAAGAGCGTCCTGACGCACTGCTTCCTAACCTTGGAGGTCAGTCGGGACTTAACCTCTGCTCCGAACTTGACGAGGCCGGCGTTCTTAAAAAGTACAATGTCAGGGTCATCGGCGTACAGATCGACGCTATCAAGCGCGGTGAGGACAGAATTGAGTTCAAGCACACCATGGAGAAGCTTGGCATCGAAATGGCAAGAAGTGCTGTTGCATACTCTGTTGACGAGGCTGTTAAAATTGCCGAGCAGCTTAAATATCCTGTCGTTCTGCGTCCTGCTTATACAATGGGCGGTGCAGGCGGCGGTCTTGTTTATAATGTTGATGAACTCAAGGTTGTATGCGCAAGAGGACTTCAGGCAAGCCTTGTTGGACAGGTTCTCGTTGAGGAATGTATCAGTGGCTGGGAAGAACTGGAACTTGAAGTTGTCCGTGACTCAAAAAACAACAAGATTACCGTTTGCTTTATTGAAAATATTGACCCCGTAGGCGTACATACAGGCGATTCCTTCTGCTCTGCTCCTATGCTTACTATTCCCGAAGATGTTCAGCTTGAACTTCAGCGTCAGTCTTACAAGATTATCGAGGCTATCGAGGTAATCGGAGGCTGTAACTGCCAGTTTGCCCGTGACCCCGAAAGCGGTCGTATCGTTGTTATTGAGATTAACCCTCGTACTTCACGTTCTTCTGCTCTGGCTTCTAAGGCAACCGGTTTCCCGATTGCGCTTGTTTCCGCTATGCTTGCGTGCGGACTTACTCTTGACGAAATTCCTTGCGGTAAGTATGGCACTCTTGACAAGTACAAACCCGATGGCGATTATGTTGTTGTAAAGTTTGCAAGATGGGCATTTGAGAAGTTCAAGGGTTCTGAAAACAAACTTGGTACTCAGATGAAGGCAGTCGGAGAAGTAATGAGCATCGGCAAGACCTATAAGGAAGCTTTCCAGAAAGCTATCCGTTCACTTGAAACGGGAAGATACGGTCTTGGCTTTGCAAATAATTTCAATGAACTCTCAAAAGAAGAACTTCTTCTCAAGCTGCATACTATATCCAGTGAAAGACAGTTCATTATATATGAGGCACTCCGCAAGGGTGCAGACATTGAGGAAATCTACAAGCTCACCAAAATCAAGCGTTGGTTCCTGGAGCAGATGAAAGAACTTGTAGACGAAGAAAACGCTCTTATTGCAATGAAAGGCAGTATTCCCGATGAAAAAACTCTTCGCACTGCTAAGCAGGACGGTTTCTCCGACCGTTACCTCAGCAAGCTCCTTGCCGTTTCTGAAGAAGAAATCCGCAACGCAAGACTTGGCTTTGGCATTCACGAAGTATGGGAAGGCGTTCATGTAAGCGGCACTGAGAACTCCGCATACTATTACTCTACTTACGCTCCTATTGAAGATAAGACTGCTGTATCGGACAAGCCGAAAATTATGATTCTGGGCGGCGGTCCTAACAGAATTGGTCAGGGTATTGAGTTCGACTACTGCTGCGTTCACGCTGCACTTGCTCTCAAGAAGCTTGGATTTGAGTCGATAATCGTAAACTGCAACCCCGAAACTGTATCCACTGACTATGATACTTCGGATAAGCTGTATTTTGAACCGCTTACTCTTGAAGACGTTCTTGCTATTCACGATAAGGAAAAGCCCGTAGGCGTTATTGCACAGTTCGGCGGTCAGACTCCCCTCAACCTTGCAGGCGACCTCAAGAAATACGGTGTTAATATTCTGGGAACTACTCCCGAAACTATCGACCTTGCAGAGGACAGAGATCACTTCCGAGCAATGATGGAAAAACTCGGTATTCCGATGCCCGAATCGGGAATGGCTGTAAACGTTGATGAAGCGCTTGAAATAGCTAACCGCATTGGCTACCCCGTTATGGTACGTCCCTCTTACGTTCTTGGCGGACGTGGAATGGAAATCGTACACGATGACGAAATGATGAAGGTTTATATGTCTGCGGCTGTCGGCGTAACGCCCGATCGTCCTATCCTTATCGACCGCTTCCTTAACCACGCTACGGAGTGTGAAGCTGACGCAATTTCTGACGGAACACACTGCTTTGTTCCTGCTGTAATGGAGCATATCGAGCTTGCAGGTGTGCATTCGGGTGACTCGGCTTGCATTCTGCCGTCTAAAAATCTCACTCCTAAGCAGATTGAAACAATCAAGGATTACACTCGCCGCATTGCTGTTGAAATGAACGTTTGCGGTCTGATGAATATGCAGTACGCTATTGAGGGTGACACGGTTTATGTTCTTGAAGCAAACCCCAGAGCGTCGAGAACTGTTCCGCTTGTATCCAAAGTGTGCGATATCAATATGGTTAGAATTGCTACCGATATCATCACATCTAAGCTTACAGACAGACCATCGCCCGTTCCACAGCTCCACGACCGTGTTATTAACCACTACGGTGTAAAGGAAGCCGTATTCCCGTTCAATATGTTCCCCGAAGTTGACCCCATTCTCGGTCCTGAGATGCGTTCAACGGGTGAAGTTCTTGGAATTTCTCCGTCATTTGGTGAAGCATATTATAAAGCACAGGAAGCAACGCAGACACGTCTGCCGTCTTCAGGTACAGTGCTTTTGTCAGTTTGTGATCTTGACAAGCCGGAACTTGTTGAAACAGCAAAGGCATTCTATGACCTTGGCTTTAACATTCTTGCTACGGGCGGCTGCTATAAAATGATTTCAGAGGCAGGAATACCTGCTGAACAGGTATTCAAAATGCACGAAGGCAGACCGAATATTGCCGATAAGATTTCAAACGGTGATATTCAGCTTATCATCAATACTCCTGCAGGTAAGACCAGTGTTCACGATGACAGCTATATCCGCAAGGCTGCTATAAAGCACCGCATTACTTACATCACCACAATGGCGGCTGCAAAAGCAAGTGCGGAAGGTATCAAGGCTATCAAGGAAAACAAGCACTTTGGTGTTAAGTCGCTTCAGGCTCACCACAAGGATATTCAGTAATCCTGATAACTCAGAATATAAAATCCCCGACTTACAGCAAGTCGGGGAAATTTTTATTTACACTTAAAAAATCCCCGAACAAGCAGTTCGGGGATTATGATTTTATAATCAGTCTTTATAATATGAAGTGAAATTAAAGGAAATATAAGGTTTTGTCTGGCTGGGGTAATATGTAAAGTTGCCGTTATCAGCAAGCTTAACATTTATTGAAGAAATGCTGCCGTTGCTTCTTGAAATTGAAAATCCGGCAGATTGCTCAAGTATTTCCTTAGTGATAGTAATACCAACGTCGGAGCGTGAAACCCATCTGCCAATCATTTCGTTTGCTAAATTCTCAGGAATTTCTGTCATAACTTCAAGCGTTGGATATGTACCGATTATATAACCGCTGCTTGTAATGCCGTTCATGTACGTCCACTTATCAGTGCAACCTGCTTCAAAATCGTCAACAGCAAAATTTGAATAAACATTGCTGTCTGACGCAACAGCACCCTTAACAATACCGTCCTTGACATAGACGCTGACATACTTCGCAGTTACAGTGCCGACTGTGCTTGTCATGTACGTTTCAAGGTCAGTCTTAGATCCCGTTATTGTGGTGCCGCCTGTGCGATACAAACTCCACTTGCCGTTAGAAACTGAGAAATTCAAGAAGCAATTTCCACCGTTGAATGTAAGTCCTGCAAAGTCAGACAAAGCATCAGCAGCTTTTTTCGCTTCATCACTGTAAGTTTTAATCGCCGCAGCTGCCTTATTGTCTTTTTCTTGTGTTGCACCGCCTTCTTCATTGGAAAGAGTCGGATATGCTCCGACAACAAACGAACCAACAAAATTTACATCATCGTTCAAACCCCAGTTGTATGCTCTATCAAGGAAATTATAGGCATTGGGAAGATTATCGGGAACGTTATTCTTATCGTCTGTCATGACAACATTTACGCCAAGAACGGGTCCTCTTCCCTTCCACAAAGCAATTTCAACATACGCATTCTTATAAGAACCTGAACTTAACAGCTGTGCAAGATCGGCAGCTTCAGCAACTCCGCCATCATCTATAACAGAAACACTGCCGTTGCCGTCAAAATAAAGCTTAATTTTAACTTCACTCTGAGAATTAAATGAGTAAGCAATATTACGGGAATCAACATAAATCTGATTTGCAATAATGCGTGCATCTCTTACGGTAGAGTCATTATAATCAGAATAGTTCCTCTTAAGCTCGATTTCACGCTGAGCTTTTTCTGCTTCGCTGGCAAAATAATCGGAAAGACTTCCGTCATAATATGGAATAGCGTTACAAATATCGCTGTCTTTAGCCTTTTCTGCAATATTCTGAATAAACTTTACTTCAAGTTCATTCATAGCATCGTCGTCTTCGGCATCAACAGCATTATTTACAATACTCTTATCAATCGACTCGGAAAATTCATCGGCAATCTTAATTGTAGCAGAATATGTTCCCTCGTCAACTTTTGCAGTAACAGTGCAGTTAAGCTTGTTGTCCTCATCTGAAAGAATTACGGATATTTTATCTGAACTATCGGGAATTTTCACGCTATACTCGCCGAGCTGAATTTCTTGGCCGAACATTTTCTTCGTTCTTGCATTTTCGTAAGAAATGGTAAACTTCTGATCATCATAACCGTCATTATACTTGATAGTATATTTTCCGGAATTCTTGGTTTCCATATCCTGCGACAATACAAAAGATTCAGAATCAGATATATCGTATATATAAGCAAGACCGTCCTTGCAGTTAAGGGTTCCGATCTGTGCAGTTTTTTTCTTACCGTTTTCAATCTTGACGGTAAGTTCAATGTTTATACCTGCACTGGTATTATCGCCGTTGATAAAGTTCTGGATAACAAGCTCTGCACTCTTGTAGCTTTCGATATCATCTATAAGGTCGTCAACATCAAAATCAAGGCTGTATAACTCGGCAAATTCGCTGTCCGCAAACTCTCCGCCAACATTTTCAACCATATCTATAAGTGCATCACCCTCAAATGTTACAGTATTAATTCTGCCCTTGAACTCAACATCGCCTATGGAGAAAGTGCCTTTTTCGTAAGTAATCTCTGCGTCATCAAGACTATCCTTGTAAGCGTTGATAACATCGGTCACCATCTGAGATACTTCATTATCTTCCTTACTGTCAGTGCTTATTGATTCCATATCAATAATCATTTCATCAGAAGCAAGCATAATGCTCTCGTCAAGCACTCCCGGAACAGTGAAATAGTACGCTTCACTCTCTGCGTCATAATATACGACAACCTTCGCCAACTCACTGGCGCCTTCGTTGAACGAACCGCTGCCGACAATACCATCATCTGTGAACTTCACACCTAATTTTGCAGAACAATTTTCAATTGCCTTCAGAAGTTCTTCTGCCTGCTGACTGTCGCAGCCAACGTAATCTGCAAAATCTTCCAACTGCTCATTCTTAAAATTCAAATTACCACTAACTTCAATTTCAATACCATGCTCAGGAATTACTTCTTTCAGAGCCGCAGCCACAACGGTTGCATAATTGCCTTCATCTGTATCAGAAGAAATATTCGATGATATTGCAGAGAGCAATGTATTCTGGCTCGAATACTGTTGACTCAACACATACGCAGAATAATTCTTATTTCCCATAAACAGGTGAGTAAAATCAGCCTTTGCAAAGGTGAACGCAGATACTCCCACGCCTACTACTGCAACGCCTACTACTGCGGCTCCAATACCAATAGCGGTTTTCTTTGTAAATTTAAAACCTTTTGCCTTAACATCATTCCCTGCTGACGCATTTTCGACTGTTGAAACAGGCGCAGCGGCTTCACTTACAGTATTCTCAGCAGTATTCGTTGGAATAGTGTTTTCAGGGAAAACGCTTTTCATAGCTAC
>CAZTRH010000078.1:0-8462 GCA_964616605.1 uncultured Ruminococcus sp. | reverse complement strand
GTCGTTGATAGCAACAACATCATAACCCTCTGCACCAAACATCTGTCTGAAAGCCAGACGTCCGATACGACCGAAACCGTTAATTGCAACCTTTACATTTGCCATTGGAATATTCCTCCTAGTGATATAATTTTCTACGGCATTGCCGCAGAATATCTCTACATTTAATATTATACTAAATTTCGCAGATTTTATCAAGTGCTTTTTGATAATAGTTTGTCAATTTCAATGTAAATTATTGAAAGTTGAAATTGTGCAATTTTACCAAAAAATATATTGATTATTACATATCGCCATCAATCTTTGAAATATCGCATAAACCATAAGCCATCAATATCTGTTACAGAAAACTCACGACCGTTCAGGTAGCTTAAAATGCCGCTCTCCGTTGTGAATTTAAATGTCAGCTTGTATGAGCAAAGTGCCTGAGCTTTTGCGTTATATTTTTTGTTCAGAGCATTTGTTTTTGCGTTTCCGTATTTTCCGTCACCGACAAGTGGGTGTCCTATATGTGAAAAGTGCGCTCTTATCTGGTGAGTGCGCCCTGTCAATAGATCTACTTCGACAAGCGACATTTCTTCTTTTTTCTGAAGAACCCTATATCGCGTTTTTATTGTTAGATAATCGGGTTTTGGATTATCTGACACTTCTACCCTGTTTTCGTCAGCCATTTTTTTCAGATAAGCCGTAAGTAAAGCATTATCTGGCTTTGGTTCACCATAGACTGCACAAAGATAAAGCTTTTCCAGTTCTCTGTCACGCAGTTTCTGACTTAATATCCGCAATGCTTCGGCATTTTTTGCCGCTATCACAATTCCACGTGTATTGCGGTCAATGCGGTTTACCAACGCTGGTGTAAAACTGTTTTCCTGTTCTGGGGAGTATTCACCTTTCTGAACAAGGTAATTAAGTACCCTATTTATAAGCGTATCAGAACTTTTGTCATTGTCCTCGTGAACCACAAGTCCTGTCGGTTTATCAACGAGCAAAATATTCTCGTCTTCATATATAACTGAAATATCAGCAGGTGCATCTCTGAAATCATCTCTGATTTCCTTGGAAAGAAGTTCATCGCTTAAGTAAAAACGGAACACGTCACCCTCTTTTAAAATGGTGTTCGGTTCCGTTTTCGCACCGTTAAGCTTGATACGTTTTTTTCGCATAAGCTTGTTTATAAGCGATGATTTTAGATTAGGATACGCCTTTGAAAGAAATCTGTCAGCACGCTGACCTGCGTCATTTTTTTTAATGGTAATTTCTGTCATATCAATCCTTTTTCTTTTTCACCAATGCCCATAATGCAATTCCGCCTGCTCCGTTGAATATAGAGCAAATTATCAGATACACAAGATAAGCAAAAACATCGTCAAAAGAAGAAATTCCTAACACTGCATATCCCATATTTGCAATACTGTGTTCAAAACCACACAGTATAAAAGTCATTACGCACAGGAAAATACCTGCGACTTTCATCGCACCTTCACTGTGCCGTTTATAATTATCCACTGCTGCGAACATCAAAACACCGCAGAAAAAAGCTAATATCATTGTTGCAGGAAAACTCTGCTCCAATTTGTTTTCCATTAGTGCAGCAGCTTTTTCATGGAGAGCGGGTTTTGCAAATCTTACCAATCCACAGGTGAAAATCATTCCCAACAAATTGCCCAACCATACGATTAAGCAGTTCGGGGTATTTTTGTTTTCTATAATATACCCGATTTTGCCTGTAAACAAGTTCATACCGAAAGAGCAGATAGCAAACAATCCTGTTGAAAACAGTGCAGCTCCTACTATGTCATTTCCGCACGAAAGCTTCACAATGCAGCCTATGCCAAGTACAAAACCAGCGGCAAAGGATTTTTTCAGGTTATCAATCCATACACAGACTTTATCTGACATATCCGCACCTCCTGTTGCTAAGCTTTATTTTTGGTGATGAACGTAAACTCTGGCATATTGTTCCTTTTCGCCCTCTTCTTTGACCATGCACAAAAATTTCCAGCCATACCGCTCGTAGAATGAGTTATGGTCGGTAAGGAGATAAAGTGTGTCTATTCCGAATTTTTTCATATCATTGCAAACAAAATTCAGCATTTCTCCTGCAATTCCACGACAGCGGTAAGGCTTTTCAACGTAAACCGCACAGACAATTGGTGCAAGATCTTTACGTTCGTGAAAATCATTTTCTATAACGCCCATTCCACCAACAATTTCACAGTCCTCAATGGCAAGATACCATTGAGGAACAGCGTTTTCGTTTTTAAGGCAAGCGTTTATGCTCTCAGCATATGCCGATATAGGAATGTGCCACTTCTTGTGAAACCATTGAACTGCTTTTTCAGCAAACTCAGGATGCTCACGGATTAAAACAATATCCATATTAAATTACTTCTTCATCTTAGCTTCTGCTTTCAGACGAAGGTCACGCTCAAGAATTGTTTTTCTGATGCGTATATTCTTGGGAGTTACCTCTACAAGTTCATCGTCCTGAATAAATTCAAGGCTTTCTTCAAGGCTCATCTGCTTGTACGGGATAAGGCGAAGTGCGTCATCAGAACCAGAAGCACGGGTGTTTGTAAGATGCTTTTTCTTGCAGACATTAACTACAATATCGCCTGCCTTAGGAGATACTCCAACTATCATTCCCTCATATACAGGAACACCTGCACCTATAAACAGTGTTCCACGCTCCTGAGCATTAAACAGACCGTAGGTAATCGAGGTTCCTGTTTCCCACGCTACAAGAGAACCGACTGTTCTTCTGGGAATATCACCATAAAAAGGCTTGTAACTGTCAAATACAGAGTTCATAACACCTTCGCCCTTGGTATCGGTAAGAAATTCGCTTCTGTAACCGAAAAGTCCTCTGGACGGAATAAGATATTCAAGTCTTGTGCGGCTTCCGACAGGGTGCATTTCAACAAGTTCTCCTTTACGAACGCCCATCTTTTCCATTACAGCACCAACAGCAGTTTCGGGAACATCAATCAGCAGACGTTCAACAGGTTCGCACTTTACGCCGTCAATCTCTTTATAAAGTACACGAGGTGTGCTTACAGAAAGCTCATATCCTTCCCTGCGCATATTCTCTATGAGAATAGAAAGGTGCATTTCTCCCCTGCCTGCAACATTAAGAGCTTCTGCCTGGTCGCTTTCTGACACACGCAGCGAAACGTCCTTCATAGTTTCTTTCATAAGACGCTCTCTTATCTGACGGGAGGTTACAAACTTACCTTCTCTTCCTGCAAACGGCGAAGAGTTTACAGAAAATGTCATTTCTACGGTAGGCTCAGATATCTTTACAAAAGGAAGAGGTTCAACCTTTGCAGGAGAACAGATTGTTTGTCCGATAGTAACTCCCTCAATACCTGAGAAGCAAACAATATCACCAACAGATGCTTCTGAAACGGGAGTCTTTGCAAGACCTTCATATTGATATAAAGAAACAATTTTAGCTTTAAAAGGTTGTGTGCGGTTGTGGTAATCGCATACAACCACTTCCTGGTTTTGCTTTACAACACCGCGCTCTACACGACCTACCGCAATACGTCCGACATAGTCATTATAGTCAATGGAAGAAACCAGCAGCTGAAGTTCATCTTCAGCGTCGCCCTTGGGAGGATCAATATGCTCAATTATCTTATCAAAGAGCGGCTTGAAATCTGTTCCCATTTCATCGGGACTATAAGAAGAGCAGCCCATTCTGCCTGAGCAGAATACAACAGGACTGTCAAGCTGTTCATCGGAAGCGTCAAGGTCAAGAAGCAGTTCAAGCACCTCGTCAACGACTTCGTGATTTCGTGCATCGGGACGGTCAGTTTTATTAACAACAACAATAATCTTATGTCCGAGTTCAAGGGCCTTCTGGAGGACAAATCTTGTTTGATTGTACCCTCAAAGCTGTCGACAAGCAGCAGAACACCGTTTACCATTTTGAGGATACGTTCAACTTCTCCTGAAAAATCGGCGTGTCCGGGTGTGTCAACAATATTGATTTTTACACCGTTGTACATACACGATGTGTTTTTCGCAAGAATTGTAATGCCACGTTCACGCTCTATAGCATTGTTATCCATTACGCGGTCAGCAACTTCCTGGTTCTCACGAAAAGCACCGCCCTGCTTTAGCATCTCATCAACAAGAGTTGTCTTACCGTGGTCAACGTGCGCTATAATTGCAATATTCCTTAAATCATTTCTTACCACTTTTGTCACTTTCCTTTACACATAAATATACAAGGGATAACCCTATGAATAAAAAAACCACCATTCGTCATTATACTACTTTTTGCGAGTTACTACAAGAGAATTTAAAAAAAAACGTGTTTTTGGTTATATATTCCTGTTTTGAACAATAAAATTTGTTCAAAATGACAATGCGATTAAGCGGCTATTAATACAACACTTCCATTCCTCTCCGTCAGAATGTTCATCGACTGCCCATTGCTTACGAATACAATGCTTCCGTTATTCATAGTGGAATATGTATTGCGGCATTCGGCGTCTATCAGTCTGTCAAAAACAACTTCCTTAGGGTGACCGTACGAATTATCAAATCCCACGAGAAATACAGCTGTTTCGGGAGTAACATACCTTAAAAATTCAAGGCTTGTACTTCCTGCACTGCCATGATGACCGACTTTAAGAACATCTACATCTATATTGGCACCACTGTCAATGATATCATACTCTGCCTCAAAGCCAATATCGCCCATAAACAGAAAAGAATTTTCACCATGAAAAAAAGTTGCGGCTATTGAGTTTTCATTCATATCATCATAAGTGTTTTCAACGGGAGCAACTATTTGAAGGTATGAGTCATCGGATAGTTTGAATATCTCACCGCATTCAGGCTCACGGTATCTGATTTCTTTTTCTGAAATTACATTCATCAGTTTGGAATACATAGGAACGTCCAAAGACCATTTTGAATTCAGTCCCGGCATAAGCACCAGGTCTGCGTTAAATCTTTTCAGTACAGTTGCCATACTTCCGCAGTGGTCCGAATGCGGGTGAGTTATTATAACCAAATCCAGTTTCGATATTTCAGAATATCTCAGAAAAGAAATAACAGCACTTGCATTTTCTTCTTCTCCGCTGTCAATCAGGACTGTTTTTTCATTTGTTTTAATCAGAGTACAGTCACCCTGTCCAACATCAATGAATGTAACTGAAGTTTCTCCTTCGCCAAGTACATAATCAGGTTTGGGGGCAAGTCCGCATGACCTCAGAATAGAAATAGTTGACGGTATTCCGTCTATATTCAAGTATTTGTCATTGACAAAGAAGAAAGCAGCAACTATTATCAGAATTGCAAACGCAATTTTTCTAAGTTCAGCGATAATTTCTTTGACCTTTTTTTTGCGTTTTCTTTTTGTTTTGATTTGTTTTGCCATTTGAATTATAATTCCTTTTTTCAGGAGAATTGTCGGGTGCAATCAGACAGTCTTTGCCGTACCCGATTAAATCACGCCGTTTAGCAATAGTGAGCGCTTTCTCAACTAAAGCACGATTCTTTGGCATAAAATATTGAAGCAAGGCACGCTGCATAGCTTTTTCTTCTGTTGTTCTCGGAACAAAGAGCGGTTCGAGAGTATAGGGGTCGAGTCCTGTGTAGAACATCGCAGTAGAGATAGTTCCAGGTGTCGGATAGAAGTCCTGAACCTGTTCGGGTCGGATATTATGCTTTTTCTCGAATACTGCCAGTTCGATAGCGTCAGCCAGTGTACATCCGGGGTGCGACGACATGAGATAAGGCACAAGGTACTGTTCCTTGCCGCACTTCTTGGTGGAAGAATAAAAACGCTTTTCAAATTCTTCATACACTTCAATATGCGGCTTGCCCATTAAATCAAGAACTTTATTAGAAGCGTGTTCGGGCGCTACCTTAAGCTGACCGCTGACGTGATAATTTACAAGTTCATCAAGAAATGCATTGTTTTTTTCAAGCAGCATATAATCAAAGCGTATGCCCGAACGGATAAATACCTTTTTTACCCTCTTTATAGAACGCAGTCTGCGTAAAAGTCGGATATAGTCTGAATGATCGGCATTTATGTTTTTACACGGAGTAGGCGCAAGACATTTTCTGCCCTTGCATAAGCCGTGTTCTTCCTGTTTTTCACAGGAAGGGTGACGGAAATTTGCCGTAGGACCGCCAACGTCGTGAATATAGCCTTTGAAATTCGGCTTTTCAGAGAGCATCACAGCTTCGTTGTAAACAGAGTCCTCGCTTCTTATCTGTACTTTTCGTCCTTGGTGAAGTGCTATCGAACAGAAATTACAAAAACCAAAGCAGCCTCGATTGTGAGTAATAGAAAACTCAATCTCCTGTATTGCAGGCACTCCCCCGTCTTTTTCATACATCGGGTGATATGCTCTCATATATGGAAGCTCGTAAGTATAATCAAACTCACTCTGTGTTACGGGACGCTGGGGAGGGTTTTGCACAAGCATCATATTTCCATGGCGCTGTACAATAGTTCTTCCATAAACATCGTCCTGCTCGTCATACTGCTTACGGCAGGATTTAGCGTATGCTTTCTTGTTCTCACGGACTATTTCGTAACTGTCACACTGAACCGCACCAAACGGAGTGTTCTCGGGCTTTGTAAGATAACAGATACCACGCAATTCGTGCATATCAGCAAGAGTCTGACCTTGCTTAAAGCGATTTAGCATCTCCGAAAGAGTAACCTCGCCCATTCCATACATCAAAAAATCCGCTCCGCTGTCAACAAGAATAGATGGCATTACACTGTTACTCCAGTAATCATAATGAGCAAAGCGGCGGAGTGAAGCCTCCAGACCGCCAATCTCAATTTCAATATCTGGATACAGTCGCTTTAAAGCTTTGCAATAAGTGATAACAGCTCTGTCGGGGCGTCTGCCGCCTTTTCCACCAGGAGAATAAGCGTCGTCATATCGCTTCTTTAATGCAACAGTATAATTAGAAACCATACTGTCGATATTTCCGCCCGTTACCATAAAGCAGTAACGAGGTTTTCCCAAACGGGTGTAGTCAGCGTCAGAAACGGGCTGTGCAATAATACCCACAGAAAAGCCTGCAGCTTCTATCATACGGGAAATAATCGCAATTCCAAAAGTCGGGTGGTCGATATAAGCGTCACCCGTAACGCAGATAAAGTCAAACTGCTCTATTCCACGTTCTATCATATCATCTCTTGAAACAGGCAAAAACGGCATATTATCCTCTCAAATCACTTTCTTTAATTATATTCAGCCGCAGATTTCTCCTGCAAGCTTGTTCGCTCTTTCGTAAATTTCATTTGCGTCAACCGTTGTAAACTTTCCGTCCTCATAGAGAATTTTTCCATCAACAACAGTCATTTTAACATTCTGCTTTGAGCCTGCATACACAAGGTTTTTAGCTATATTGTGGAGCGGCTGCATATTCGGCTGATGGAGGTCTATAACTGCTAAATCAGCCTTCTTTCCAACTGCAAGAATATCACAATCGTAAAGCCCCATTGCAAGCGCCCCCCCCTTTGTAGCCATTTCCAGCACATCAAAAGCAGGA
Source organism: uncultured Ruminococcus sp. (assembly GCA_964616605.1). GTDB lineage: Bacteria > Bacillota > Clostridia > Oscillospirales > Ruminococcaceae > CAG-115. The sequence goes on along the minus strand of CAZTRH010000078.1, from coordinate 923 downwards.
CACGCCGCAGCGTCATTATCCTTAACCTTTTGCAGACCTGCAACAAGGAACATTTCCTTGAACATATCAAGGCAATTGTTAGAAGCCGCACCGTCTGTACCGATAGCAAAGTTCTTCATTCCCTTGCGTTTCATCTCGCAAATCGGAGCTATTCCGCTTGCAAGTTTCAGATTAGACGCAGGATTTGTTACCATCCACAAATTTTTATCACGGAAGATTTCAATATCTTTGTCGTCAAACCATACGCAGTGGAAGCCGCCGCCGCCGTATTCAAACATTCCCAGTTTATCAAAAAGCTGGGTCGGTGACATTCCATATCGCTCAAAGCAGCCTTCTACTTCTGCTTTCGTTTCACTGTTATGTGCAAACAACGGTGCTTTGTATTTCTGCGAAAGTGCTGCCATTCCCTCAAGGATTTCACGCTTTGTGGTATACTCTGCATGGAAGCCAAGCTGATATGAAATCAAGGGATTTGTGTTGTTGTAAGTGTTGTATTCCTCTTCACACTCTTCAACAGTGCCGCCGAAATCGTTTATCGAACCGCACAGAACAGTTCTAAATCCAATATCCGTATTCGCTTTTACATACGCAGGGATTTTCATATACATATCAAAGCTTGATGTGATACCACTTGTAAGGTACTCCATAATTCCAAGCTGAGTAAACACATAAACGGCTTCATCGGTAAGCTTTGCTTCGTGCGGGAAAACCTGATTATACAGCCAGTCGTTAAGCGGTAAATCGTCTGCAAACGAACGCAAAAAAGTCATTGCAGTGTGAGTATGAGCATTTTTAAATCCGGGAATTATAAGATTGCCATTCAGATCAATTTCACGATCAAACTCGCCTGCTTGAACTTCAGTTCCGACATAAGTTATAACAGAACCGTCAGTACAAAGTTCGCCGGTTATAATATCTTGATC
>CAZTRH010000077.1:0-8599 GCA_964616605.1 uncultured Ruminococcus sp. | reverse complement strand
TATCGAAGTGGTCATAACGAGGCGGTCTTGAAAACCGTTTGGGGGCAACCCCACAAGGGTTCGAATCCCTTCCTCTCCGCCAGCCGGTGCGACGGCAGCGTTTTCGCTCCAAGTCTTTTGCTTGGGGCGAATTTTTTTTGTAAAAATAACACTAACAACAAAACAACCGCACTGCTGTGCGGTTTCAGACTGTCGACAAAGTCTGGTTTGGCGTTTAGCCCAACCCCCTTTTTTTGAGAAATCAACACAAAAATTAGGTTTGTCTACAAACTGAACCGCACTGCTGTGCGGTTTTTTCTCCCCGAAGAATCCTGTTATCTTTAAAGGAAACAATCCCTCTCAGATGGTTCTGAGCAGAATTGAAAGCAGTAATTACCGCTTATTCATCTGTACAATCTTTGTTTCATTAACATCAACTCTATCGCTTTCCATAATAAGCTCGCCAATTTCGCCGCACACCAACCTGCCTGATTTTGGGTTAATAACACTGTCGATTTTTCCTATTATCTCGGCGTCTATCGTAGAGTATTCAAATGCAAGCGTTGTATTCAGCAGTTTGCACCCCCGCATTACAAGATTATCAATGTAACACAAGCCCTGAAGGCTTTCAATCGTGCAGTTTACAAACGTGAGGTTTCTCGAATTCCAACCGATGTATTCTCCCGAAATAAAGCTGTCGTAAACCGTGACATTCTCACTGTTCCAGAACAAATCCCGACCGATAAATTTTCCGTTATGTACCTCAACATTCCGCACGCCGTCAAAACAATATTTTCCTACAAGCTCTATTCCTTCGGCAGTAATATTTTCGCTGTCTTTTACAAAATAATTCCCGTTCGCACGCACATTTCTCAAAGAAACGTCCTTGCAATTCCACAACGTTTCTGCAGCGTCAGTAAGAGAAACATTCTCTAAAGCAACATTACCGCATCTTCGGAAATTCTTCGGACTGTCAAACACGCTGTCTGTAACGGAGATATTATCGACATACCATATACCCGCACGGGTGTTTTCCAGAAATGCACAATCGCACACAGTAATATTTTTGCTGTACCAAATCGGATATTTCCAACGAAAAACGCTGTTTTCAATGGAAATATCCGTACATTCCTTTATCGGGGACTCGCCGTCCGAAAATACACAGTCTTTGACAACTGCATTATGCATTCCGAAAAGCGCACGTTCTTCTTTATAATTGTTTTGCTCTATATTCATTTTATATCCTTTCACAGTCAATTTTTGCATTTCACCGTTTGTGCGGTTGACTATTGTTTCAGTTTTATTTATAATAAATACATTAGCTGGAAATTGTGATTGGCTGCCGTCCGATTTCCGACTAATAATTCACAGAAAACATCGGGAATATCCCGAAACAGGACTTGGGAGGAACTAACTATGTATTTACAAAAAATCCAAAAAGTATTGAATGTGTTCAGAATTCTCACTACCATCTATATGGTATGTGCGTTTGTTGCAGCAGGATTTCTGCTTGTTTTCGGAATAATAGGGTTGGCTGACGCTGAAACTCTGCTTTTCAAAATGGGCGATATCAAGGTGTATCTGCCAACCGTCATAAGTGATGAACTCACAAGCGGTGCCGCTTGTATCGCAGAAAGTATAGCATATATCTTCCTTGGCATTCTCGCTGCACTGATTGTGCGGTTTCTTAAAAAAGAAAAAGCGGACGGCACACCAATTACGGAAAAGTGCGCAGACCGTCTGAAATCGCTAGGAATAGCGGCGCTTGTCTGCACGGGAGCGTCTTCCATCGTTCAGTCAGCTGTCCTTTCCGCAGCAAAGATCGACAGTACAGTCACTGTCACGGAGCTTGATGAAATACTCCTAGGCATCAGCTTTATCATCTTCTCAATGATAATCCGCTATGCGGCGCAGAGTATGAAACAGACTGAAAACACACTTTTCAATGAAAAATCCGAATAAGCTTAACCCCTGTCATGGCCGACAGGGGTTTGTATTGTATCAGAACACTCAAAACAGTCTGAAGTCAGCTTACAAGTTCATGAGAAAACTCTCTTAGCTTACCTGTGTAAATAATCTGTGTATCCGGCAGATTTATAAAATGCATAGGCTGAACAATATCTTCAAATTGCTCAGGACTCTCTATTCCAAAATCAACCAGCATCGTTCTCACAAAATCTGAACAATAAAAATGATGCTTACGCTTATAAATTACATTGAAATAAGCAAGCACAAGACCCAATGAATCGTAATAGTAATGGTTTTTATTGCGGAACATATCTTCAATTTTCTGAACCAGTCCCTCATAAGCGTCGTCCGACACCGAAATGGAAAGCACCAAAGCCCGTGTTTCCGAAAAACGCTTGAACGTACCAAAATCGGGCGACTCCTGTACAAATCCGCCAATCCACGGATTATACGCATTCTTTCTGCCAAACGAGTATAAATACTTCAATTCAGGGTCAAAGCTGATAGAAATGTGATTATACTCCTTTCCTGTAACCACTTTTAAAAAGCGTGACAGAATAGTACCGGTCTGCGTAAGCACCAGATAAATTTCCTTCATCTGATATTTTTCCTCCCAATGGAATGTAAGACGGCAAATCAAAATTTGGACGGAAATTTGCCGATGGCAAAAAATCTTTACCACTCCTTAATTATAACACATCTTTCCGTTTTTTTCAAGTAGTTCAGCAAAAACAGCAGGAATATTTCCATAAATACACGAAAAAGCCTTGCCCATTTACAGGGCAAGGCTTAAAATCAACGATTTACACAAATTTCAATTAGACGTTGAAAAGCAGTTCATCATACGTTGGGAACGGCCAGTATTCCTCCCCGACAATTGTTTCAAGTTCGTCCGCAACTGCTCTCAGATTTTGCATAGCGCTGAAAACCTCATCGTGATAGCAGCGAGCCTGTGCCAACATATCACCCTCAATGCCGTGAGCCTTAACAACAGCATTCTGAAGCGCTTCTGCCCTGTCGTTAAGCGAAATTGTAAGCGAATTAACCTTAGCGGCAAGTTCCTTTTCAACAACAGGATCCAGACCAATTGACTTCTTGCTCAGCGCAATATCGCATATATCCTTCGCAAACTTCATTACCGCAGGGAGAATTTCAGTCTTTGCCATATCAGCCGCTGTAATAGCTTCAATATTCAATGTCTTTGAGTAGTTCTCAAGGAGAATTTCCTGTCTTGCGTGAAGTTCAATTTCACTGTAAACGCCGAATTTTGTAAACACTTCCACATTCTTCGGAGCAATCATTGCAGGAATAGCGTCAACAGCAGATTTAAGATTCGGAAGTCCGCGCTTCTCTGCTTCGGCAGTCCATTCGTCACTGTAACCATTGCCGTTGAAGATGATACGCTTGTGTGCCTTGATAGTCTTGACAAGAAGATCGTGCAGTGCGCCATTGAAATTCTCCGCGCCCTCCAGTTCCTGAGCAAACTCTGTAAGCGAATTTGCAACAATCGTATTGAGGAACGTATTCGGACCTGCGACATTCATCGTAGAGCCAACCATTCTGAACTCAAATTTGTTGCCTGTAAACGCAAACGGAGAAGTTCTGTTTCTGTCGGTAGAATCCTTCGGAAACTCCGGCAGCGATGATACACCCACGTTGAACATCTGTCCGCCCTCGAAAGTATACTCTTTACCCTCCACAAGAGCGTCAACAACCGCCTGAAGTTCTTCACCGAGGAAGATAGAAATAATAGCAGGCGGTGCTTCGTTTGCGCCAAGTCTGTGGTCGTTTCCGGGAGAAGCAACCGACATTCTCAGAAGGTCAGCGTACTCGTCAACGGATTTTATAATAGCCGCAAGAAAAGTGAGGAACTGTGCGTTTTCCATCGGCGATTTTCCAGGATCAAGAAGATTTTGTCCATCATCGGTAGAAAGGCTCCAGTTGTCGTGTTTACCCGAACCGTTTATCCCTGCAAATGGCTTTTCGTGGAGCAGACAAACGAGATTATGTTCAAGAGCCAGCTTTTTCATAATCTCCATAGTAAGCTGGTTCTGGTCGCTTGCAAGATTAGCAGGTGCGAAAATCGGTGCCATTTCGTGCTGTGACGGAGCAACCTCGTTGTGCTTTGTTTTAGAAGCAATACCCAGCCTCCACAAATGCTCGTCAAGGTCCTTCATGTAAGCCGCAACTCTGTCCTTGATAGAACCATAGTAGTGATCGTCCAGTTCCTGTCCCTTGGGAGCAGGCGCACCAAACAGCGTTCTTCCTGTAAAAATCAAATCCTTGCGCTTGTCATAAGTCGCTTTGTCAACAAGGAAATATTCCTGTTCGGAACCGACAGTCGGCACAACGCGCTTGGTAGTGGTGTTGCCGAACAATCTCAATATCTTTATTGCAGCGTCTGAAATTGCGTCCATAGAGCGCAGCAGCGGAGTCTTCTTATCCAGCGCTTCGCCCGAATAAGAATAGAACGCAGTCGGGATATACAAAGAGCCGTTCTTTACGAAAGCATAGGAAGTGGGATCCCATGCGGTGTAACCTCTTGCTTCAAAAGTCGCACGGATACCGCCGTTTGGAAAACTCGAAGCGTCCGGTTCGCCCTTGATAAGTTCCTTGCCCGAAAATTCCATTATAACAGTACCATCACCCATAGGCGAAATGAAGCTGTCGTGTTTTTCAGCGGTAATGCCCGTCATCGGCTGAAACCAGTGTGTATAGTGAGTTGCGCCCTTTTCAATCGCCCAGTCCTTCATAGCAGAAGCGACAACATCAGCTATCGAGCTGTCCAGTTCCTTACCCTCGGCAATAGTTTTCATCAATGCTTTGAAGATATTTTTTGGCAAACGCTGTTTCATAGTTTCCTCATTGAACACGTCAACGCCAAATTCTTCCACTACATCAAAATATTTTCCGCAATCGCTCATAAAATTTCCTCCTAATAAAAAAACGGTGTACGAAAAAGGTCAGTCCTGCTGACTTACTTCCGAAACACCGTTGTTTCAATGATTTCATTATATCAAAAAACAAATCTTTTGTCTATCGGCAAATTAGAAAAAAATATTCTTATAAAGATATCCGATTTTGTTTACACTAAACAAACAGGCTGCACAAAAACAATGTGCAGCCCATATATTACTTAGTAAACTTATCCTTGATTTTGCTGAAAAACGACTGACGCTTTTCATAATTGTCATCATCGAGAGTGTTTTCAAAAGCCTCCAATGCCTCGCGCTGCTTTTTAGACAGTTTTTTCGGAACTTCGACATTCACTCTGACCATCTGGTCGCCCCTGTCGCCTTCAGCACGCTGAAGCTTCTGAACGCCTTTGTTCTTGAGTCTGAAAACAGTCCCCGGCTGAGTACCCGCAGGAACCTTGTAGCTTACCATACCGTCAATAGTCGGAACTTCAATTTCTGAACCAAGAACAGCCTGAGAATAGGTAATCGGAAAATCAATCCAGATATTGTAATCATCACGTTCGAATACAGGGTCTTTGCGTACAGACAAGCGAACTTTCAGATCGCCTCTGCCGCCGCCGTTTGAGCCAACGTTACCCTGTCCGCGGACGTTGAGTGTAACGCCGTCATCAATACCTGCAGGCACTTTGACAGTAACGGTTTTCTTCGCAGAAACCTTTCCCTGACCCGAACATTTCGGACACGGAGTTTCAATAATCTTACCCTTACCGCCGCACTTTGAACAAGCCCTCTGCGACTGCATAACGCCAAGCGGTGTACGGCTCTGAACCGTCACAACGCCTCTGCCTTTACAATCGGGACAAGTCTTAGGCGAAGTACCAGACTTTGCGCCGCTGCCGCCGCAGTCGGGACACTCGTCCTGAACGGTAAGCGTAATATCGTGCGAAACACCCTTGCAAGCCTCCATAAAGTCAACCTCAAGAGCCACGGTTATATCCGAACCACGTCTTGGCGCATTTGCAGAGGACGAACGGGTACTTCCGCCAAACCCTCCAAATCCGCCGAATCCGCCACCGCCGAAGATATCCGCAAAGATATCGCCGAAATCCATACCGCCAAATCCGCCTGTAAAATCGCCTGCGCCACCGCCATAGCTGGGATCAACGCCTGCGTGACCAAACTGATCATACTTTGCACGCTTATCGGGGTCTGAAAGTACTTGATTTGCTTCATTTATTTCCTTGAACTTTTCAGCCGCCTCAGGATTATCAGGATTGAGGTCGGGGTGATACTGTTTAGCAAGCTTGCGGTACGCTTTCTTTATCTCTGCGTCCGAAGCTCCTTTCTGAAGTCCAAGAACCTCATAATAATCTCTTTTCTCCATTTAGTCTGCTCCTTCAAATAAATCGGGATTTATCATCGGGGAAATAAGCTCGCAGATTTCTCCGCTCTCATCATAACCCCAAAAGCATTGATAAAATCCATCGCCAAGTCCCGATGACATCATCACAAGCCTCACGCCTGTTTTTGGAATTGCCCACTCGATAAAGTCGCCGTCCTCCCGCTGATACTGCGGCAGCTTCTCCGCACTTTGCGCAAATAACGCCGCAAAATAGTGGTAATAGTGGTTTTTGTCGGGATTTTCCCTGTGCCATTCGTCAATAAACTGCGAATAGCCCTTTGCGGCTTCGCTGTCGCAAAAGCACATCACACCTGCGTCAACAGGATAACCTGTCAAATCCTTTGCCACTTCCGTTCCTGTAAGCGGCTTTGCAATCTCGTATCTGACAGCGGCAGCAGGTTTTATTTTAAGCCGTGCTGTGCAAATTCTGACGCCCGTTAAATCGCTTCTGAAAAGTGAAATTTCCACAGGATAGCTGCCCTTGGGTATCTCTTTTTCAAGCACAGGCGCAATAACGCGTGAGCCTGCCATATAAGCCAGAGGGTCTGCAACAACAACCCGACCGCTTGGAATATCTGCCGTGCCAATCGCAAGATAAAATCGGCTGTCGGTCCTGACAAACTGTCTTGCGATAACGTCTGCGGAAAGCTCTGTCACGCTGATATATTCAAGATTAGATTTAAAACCTGTCTGAACGTGTTCACCAAGCTTTTCATTAAGCTGAAAGTCTGCAATAAACGCCGCCATGGTTTTTCCCATTTCAATTGCAGTTTCTTCCTCATACTCATCAGTATAGGTGCCGAAAACGTGTCCGCAGTGTTCCGTGCTGTCGCCATCAAAGCCGCCGCATACACCAATACACTTTTTACCGAAAATCCATTTGCTGAATTTAAAAATGTAATACGTCATTCCGTCCATTTCAAATTCATGCATACACTTCATTCCGAAAGGCTTCTGATCAAACTCTAATACAAGAAATTCCGCAAGTGACTTTTCCGCAGCTTTTATCTGATTTTGTTTATCCATCATGATCTTTACATCACCAACCAAAGCAGCCTACACACCAAATACGCCGCCGAAAACGGCGGCGTACCGCAATTAGTCAATTACTTTTCCGTAAACTCCACGTCAACTGCTCCGTCATCATTTGAACCGTTATCCGCAGCCGCACCCTGTGCTGCCTCAGCAGCGGCAGCCATATCTTCGGGATTTCCGCCGTTTTCCTGATAAACCTTCTGAGCGACCTCATAGAATGCCTTCTGGAGTTCGTCCTTAGCAGTTTTGATAGCTTCAATATCGCTGCCCTTGAGTGCTTCTTCAAGAGCGGTAATCTTCGGCTCAACCTTGGACTTGTCGTCCTCGGAAACCTTATCACCGAAATCAGCCATAGACTTTCTCATCTGGTAAACCATCGAGTCTGCTTCATTGCGGACGTCAGCTTCCTCACGGCGCTTCTTATCCTCTGCTGCAAAAGCTTCTGCTTCCTTAACAGCCTTATCAATATCGTCCTTGCTCATATTGGTAGAAGCAGTAATGGAAATGTGCTGTTCCTTGCCTGTACCCTTATCCTTAGCGGAAACATTGACGATACCGTTAGCGTCGATATCAAATGTTACCTCAATCTGCGGAATACCACGGGGAGCAGGAGCAATACCATCAAGACGGAAGTTGCCGATGGACTTGTTATCCTTAGCCATCTCACGCTCACCCTGAAGAATGTTGATATCAACAGACGGCTGATTGTCAGCGTAAGTTGTAAATACCTGGCTCTTCTTTGTAGGAATTGTTGTATTTCTCTCGATCAGCTTTGTGCAAACGCCGCCTGCGGTTTCAATACCGAGTGAAAGCGGTGCAACGTCAAGAAGAACGATACCCTGTACTTCCTTATTGAGGACGCCGCCCTGAATAGACGCACCGATAGCAACGCACTCATCGGGGTTGATACCCTTGAACGGGTCTTTGCCAAGGAAGTTCTTTACTGCGTCCTGTACAGCAGGAATACGGGTAGAACCGCCTACGAGCAAAATCTTGTGAATTTCGTTATTATCAAGACCGGAATCGGAAATTGCCTGCTTGAGCGGACCCATTGTCTTTTCAACGAGGTCTGCTGTAAGGTCGTTGAACTTTGCGCGGGAAAGAGTAACGTTCAGGTGCTTAGGACCAGTAGCGTCTGCTGTGATATAAGGAATAGAGATATTTACAGAAGTTGAGTTGGAAAGTGCAATCTTTGCCTTTTCTGCCTCGTCCTTCAATCTCTGCATAGCGAACTTGTCGTTTGCAAGGTCAATTCCATCAGACTAATTGAACTCCTCACGCAGGAAATCAATAATTC
>CAZTRH010000076.1:0-8660 GCA_964616605.1 uncultured Ruminococcus sp. | reverse complement strand
GCACACCGCACGATGCGGTGTGCCAAAAGCAACAAGGGGAAGCAAAAAAGCTATAAATTTACAATTAAAAAAATTGAAAAAAGACTTTGTCTACACTCTGAAATCCCGAAGCGAAAGCTTCGGGATTTTGCTATGATATTTCAGCTAATCTGTGAATATTCAGCCGGCAAGCAGCTTGTCAGTCATTTTCTGAATTTCATAAAGGTGTTTGTCAGCCTGTTGAATGCCGTCTTTGTATGATTCGGCAATTTTCATCGCGTCTTTCTCAAACTTTGAAATGGCAGGAAGCGTGGGGCGTATAATAATTGCTCTGCCTTCTTCTTCAAGTTGTTCCATGAGTTCGACCGTGTGTTGATAGCGCTCTACTCTTGACATACAAGCGTCAATGAAATTCGGATAATCTTTATACATCTTATTGATGACAGCCTTGAACTTTGAATAATCAGTCGGAGCTGTCATTTTTCCGGGTTTTGTCAGCACGATAACCAATCTGTCGCAGCCTGCGTCAAGAGCGTGTTCGATCGGAATAGAATCGGCAATGCTGCCGTCAAGATAGTGTTTTCCGTCAAGCTCGACAGGTTCGCACAGCATCGGCACGGAACAAGTAGCTTTCATAATCGTAAGCAGTCGTTCGGGGTCGTTTTCTTCGGAAAAATATTCCGCTTCGCCTGTTTCCATGCAAGTGCAGACATATTCCGCAAATTCGCCGCTCTTCACCATCTTGAAATATGTATCAAAATCAAACGGAAACTGCTTGAATGGGTATTCAAACGCCATTTTGTCGAGATTTATAATCTTCTTTGACTGCAAGAACTGGCGAAATCCGTAATACGACTCATTACGAGGTACGTTGAGCATATCCTTGGTGCGTCCGCTTTGGTTGGAAACATAGCTCATTGCATTGCCGCCGCCTGCTGATACTCCGATAACATATGGGAAGCAGATGTCGTTTTCCATAAGTCTGTCAAGAACGCCTGCTGTGAATATTCCGCGCACTGCTCCACCTTCAAGAATAAGACCTGTTTTCATTCGTCAGTCATCTCCTTTTCTAACATTTTCAGATTTAATTCTAACACATAAAGATTAACTTTTGGTTAACTTTTTCTGTCGATTGTATTGTAGAAAACATCAAATTTTACTTTGATGTTTCCGGAGTTTTGGCTAATATCACAAATTGAATAAAAAAATCACTTTATATAAAGTGAATGCCCCGAAAAAATCGGGGCGTCTGTTTAAATTCAGCTGCTGTGAAGGGATACGTTATTCGCCTTCTACAATTTCTCCTGCCGTATATACTCTGCTCATGGTAATCTGCGGAGTAAGTCTGCCGCTGTCGTCATATGCCGCTGTGACAGTCATTCCCATAGCACCGTTTGAAAGAGAGGTAAAATTCAGCGGATTTTGTGATTTAACATCATAAGTAAGTGCGAGTGTAACGGACGCAGGCACTTCCTCTATTCCTTTGAAAACCATTCTGAAGCTGTCGCAGTCGCTGAATGCAAATGCCGCTCCCATATTATCCTCAACAAGTATCGGGTCGATTACTTTTGCTCTCTCTTTAAATTCGGGTTCGCCTTCTTCATCAACATCATCAGAATATACGTTCTGTGCGGCAAGGATTTCTCCTCTTGCAAGTCCTGCAGTAAGTGTGAGGTTGCTGTATCTGTAATCGGGGTCTGTGGGCTGTCGTTCTTCGTCAAGACCGTTATAGACGCTGCCCGAAAGCACAAAAGTGTTTGTATCTTTTTGTTCAAGGTTCAGCATAACAACAGGCGCATAGATAATGTTCTGATAATTTGCAAGAATATCTGTCATTTCCTCGGCGGTGATCAGACCGTCCTGTTTGTCATTCATGACAGCCACGATTTCCGACAGTGTTTCGTTGGCGTTGAGGTCTGACGTATATACTCTTGTTATATACATCGTGCCGCCTGTCGTCTGGGTAATATCGCCGCAGTATATAAGGTCGTGCGAATTGAGTATAAAAACAAGATACAGTCCCAGTGCCGCAATCAGCAGCGTCACCAGTACGATTCCTAAAACAATTTTCATAACCGCTCCTTAAATACAATATAAATTTGTGTCCCAATCGGGGATATACGGGTGATGCCTCATATATAACCTGTATTTTTTATTCAATCGGTTTATAAGCAGTGGCAGTTCAAACATATCCTCGTTTCTGTGGTACAGCGCAATGTTCAGTTTCGGGCGATATACTTCGATGGTTTTTTCAGCACCCAGAACAGCGTTTTTCTCTGCGCCTTCGGTATCAACCTTGATATATGTTGCAGGGTTTCCTTGAAGCATGGTGTCTGTTTTCATCATCTTCACTTCACGGAGTCTTGCTGAACCGTGGCGCCTGCCCGTTTCAGCTTCTTCTTTCGGAACGATAACAGCTGTGCTGCCTCTGCCTCTGCTGTAACTGAACGTAAGCGAAGTATCCTCGTCCCATGCGCCGCAGTTGTAAAGCTCCATAATCGCCGAGCCTATCATGTACAGTCTGCGCTTCATTTTGCGGTAGCTGTGCGGGTCAGGTTCCATTCCGTACAGCTTGGTGAACTGCATTGAAGTTTCATTAAGGAACTCTATCAATGTATCTCCGTCGTATGCGCCAAGATCAACGTAGATTTCTTCTGCGCCGATTTCAAGCAAATCAAACTTTTCGTCCGGCGGCGTTTCACATTGATAAAGGTATTGCAAGTCACCGCTGAGTTTATAGCGGATTACGTTTTCAAACACTTTTTTCGATTGCTCGTCTGCAAGCAGTTTCATCACTTCTTCAAGTTCTTTTCTGTGCGAACGCGCGTACTCAAGGTCAAATAATCCATCGCCTGCAACAGGGACATTCGGCGCATACAATTCGTGCTTTCCGGCGATTTGTTTTATATGCTCTATAACTTCCGGAATTTGTGTTCCAAAGCATACGAGTATTACAAAATTATCGTATGTCTGCTCGATTTCCGCAAGCGTTTTCACACGATATCCCAGAAAACTGTGTCCTCGCACGAACTCGTCGCTTGCCATTATATCGGCGACGGATAAGCCGTGTTCGTCAAGCACGTTTTTTATTTTTTCCGCACCGTTTCCCATACCATACAGCACTATATCCTTGCCTGCTGTTTTCAGGTACGACCACAGGTCACGTTCTATTTCGTCAAGAAAAAAACTCATAATAAAACCTCTTTACATAAGCTGGCTCTGTTCAACTTCCATTGTGCATTCAACAAATATATCCGAGAGCTGCTCAGTGGTTATTCCATATTTTGATGAAATATTTTCAACGACTTCCCAATATCCTCGTGTGTATGACAGTGCAAGCTCAAGCACATCGCTGTACAGTCCGCCCCGCATCATCAGTCCGTTGTTGATTTCATCGGATAACGGAAATTCTTCCAGCATCTGCGACAGTGAACGCTCGCCCGCAAATACCAGCATCGACATAAGCCCCATAAGATAAAACGCTTCTGCGTCATCGGCGGCTTCGGGAATGAGGAGTGCGGTTTTTCGGCAGAATTTGGCGTGCATAAGCGACAAACGGCTGAGTTCTATGTTGTCGTTGCCCATTACCTTCTGCATTCCCATAAGATACACCCATTCACGCAGACAGTCAAGTCCCAGAACGAGTATAGCCTGATTTATTGATGATACTTTATTTGCAACGCCGAAATATACGGAATTTATAAGGCGCAGTATCTTCTGAGTAAGGGCGCTGTCACGGGAAAGCACTTCGGCAATTTCGTTTACTTCTGCGTCGGGAGAGGATAACAGCTGCATTACTTCCAGAAGATTTATGGGAAGCGGCTGAAAACTCAGTCCTGTCATAATCGCAGGTTTTGCAAAATAATAACCTTGCATAAACGTGCAGCCGAGCTTTTTGGCGTATTCAAACTCCTCATAGGTTTCTATTTTTTCCGCAAGCATTATTTTATTTGAATAGCGGCATACATACGCTGTTTCTTCGATAGATTTCTTAGGCGCGCGGAAATCAATCTTAACGAGTTCACCCAGATGGAACAGGTCACTGTAAGCGTGCGAATACTCAAAATCATCAAGCGCAATCATATACCCACGATCCCGCAGATCTTCAACAGCATTCAGAAGCGCAGGGCTTGTAAGTTGATTTTCCAACACTTCTACAACAAGTATTTCAGGAGAAATCATTTTTGGTATCCCGCGCAGGAGAAGAGTTTCGGTGAAATTTATAAATGCTTTGGCATTTCCGATAACATTCTTTACGTCAAGTCCGAAAAAAGCGTTGGTAAACACATCTGCGGTGCTTTCATCACCGGAAATTCCCGTGTACTCGTTTTTTTCGCTATTGCTGCGGTAAAGCAGCTCATATGCGTAAACGTTATTATCAAGATCCAGTATTGGCTGTCTTGCCATAAAAACATTCATAAATAATCCTCCGCCAATCTGCCTGTAATGCCTTAGATGAATGGGAGAAATTTATACAGGCTTAAGTCAGAATATTGTTTTTTCAAATAACAAGACCAACAATATTCCGATACATTTTTATTATACTATATTTTACCGATTATTTCAAGCCTAACATAAAAACCTTAGCCTTTTTTGTGCATTTTTAACAAACAAGTTTGGGAATGAAAGAATGTTTACTAATTATTGTGCGAATATTTTTCTTAAAAACGGCAAAACTACGTTCATCAAAGCAATTGAAAGGTTTTGCCTGCGTTGATGTGAGCCGGAAAGCGGCGGATTGTTTAAAAACCGTTGGTAAATGCTGCGTTAAGGCACGGCGGAACAATCAAGGAAAGGAAATAATATGAGAAAAAATGAACGGAAAAATATGAGATTGCTTGGGATTACTGCGGCGCTTGGAATTTCTGCTGTGGCGTTATCGCTGTTTGCGGCATACAGGAATACTACAAGAGGACTGGTGCCTACCGGCAGCGGTTCGGATTATGTGTATACCTATTCTGGCAGCAGTTCGGAAGTGCCTGCAAACAACAATGTTTCAGATGTTCCTAAACAAAGTTCTGAAAAAAGCAATTTTTCATCGCAGCCTGCCGAAGAAGTCAATAAGCCTGTCGCTCCCGAAATCGGGAATATTATGCCTGTGAACGGTGAGATTTCTCACCCGTTCAGCAACGGAGAGCTGGTAAAGTCTGAAACACTGGGCGTGTGGAAAACTCATGATGGCTGCGATATTCTCTGCGACCTTGGGACGGACGTCAAATCAATGTCGGAGGGCGTTGTCAAGATGATTGACAGCTCTACGGTATGGGGAGTGTGCGTTACCGTAGAGCAGACAAACGGTCTGGAAGTGCGTTACTGCGGTCTTGCAAAGGAGCTTAACGTAAAAGCAGGCGCAATGATAAAGCAGGGCGAAATAATCGGAAAAACAGGCGACACCAACGAAGCGGAAATGCTTCAGAAGCCTCATCTTCATCTTGAAGTAAAACAGAACGGCGAGTGGCTCGACCCTGTAAGCGTTATAGGTTAGATAAAGGTAAGACCGCATAATTGCCATCAGTCGGCAATGATTATGCGGAACGGACTTGAAAGGTGTTTTCGGGGCGGCTAAAAACCGCCCTTTATTCTTGCTTTTGGCTGCAATTTCCACTTGACAAATACTATAAAATATGCGATAATTTAATTAAGGTTATTCCGAAAGAGAGTATGACAAGTGTTGTGACAGGGGGTTAGCGATGAAAAGAATATTTTTGAATAAAGCGGCGGCATTTCTGATTGCAGGGTCGCTTGCTGTCAGCGGTACTCGTGCCGTTGCTGACAGTCCATCGGTGCAAATAACTGAAACTGCGGAACAAAGCGTGTTTTCTCCCGATTTATCCGAATATTTTCACTGGGACGGGAGCAGCGATTTTGAGGAAAATAAAAAATATTACATAAGCGGCAATATGGAAATTCGTGAAAATGCCGAGTTTATTCTGCCTGCTTCCAGCGTTCTGTATATTGCCGACAGGGGAAGCCTTGGGATTTATAAAGGCGGAAAGCTTAAGATAAACGGTATGTTTGTCGTTGCGGAACAGGCTTCGGCGACTGTTTCAGGCGGATTGACTCTCAGCGGTGACGGCAAGATCGATAACTATGGTACATTTGCCTCAACATCAAGTGCAGTTACCGATATTTCCTCGATATTTACTTCTTATGAAAATTCTGATACTTCGTTCGGCGGTACAGTAAACGTTTATAAAAAGGGGAAAATTCTGGGATATGGCGATGTTCTGGTTCCGTCGTCATCTGTACTTACGGTAACGGGAATAATGCGCTGCTATGATAGCGGCAGTCTGACTGTAAGAGGAAAGGTTGAAAGTACGCTCAGCGGAAGAATTGCCGTTGCGGGAAAATGTGCGATTTTTGGATTGTTTCTTACAAGCGGAACATTGACGATTGAAAAGACGGCTGATCTTCGCAAGGAGCCGGGCTGCATTTTCGGAAATTATAAAACAGGCAGGGTTGACGACTATCGGCAGGAACCTCAGATTATGGTTGATTATTCCATTACAGGCGGCATGAAAGGTATAGACGTGTCGTCATGGCAGGGTGTTATCGATTGGGAAAAAGTTGCGCAGTCGGGCGTGAAGTTTGCGATTATTCGTTCGTCTTACGGTGATGAATATGTGGACAAGATGTTTGAATACAATATCGCAGCTGCAAAGAAGGCAGGACTTTACGTCGGAGTTTATCATTACTGTTATGCGCTGACCGATGAAGAGGCAAAAGCCGAAGCGCAGTTCTTCCTTGAAACGATAAAGCCATACGAGATAGACTTCCCTGTTATGTTTGACTTTGAAGATCCGTCGCAGGTGAAGCTTGGAAAATATCAGCTTACGAGAATGGCGAACATTTTCATGAACGAGCTGAAAGACGCGGGGTATTATCCGATGTTGTATTCGTACAAGAACTGGCTGAATAACAATCTGCTTATGTCGTTTATCAACTATGATGTGGCTGTTGCGGAATGGGACGTGTCCGAAACTACATATAAAGGCGATTATGGTGTATGGCAGTACAGCTGCACAGGCTTGGTTTCGGGAATAGAGGGCGATGTTGACCTTGATATCTGCTATAAGGATTATCCGACTATCATAAGAGAGGGCGGCTGGAACAATCTTAGCAAGAGTAAATAAAAACAAGAGCCACGGTATTTCTACCGTGGCTCAGTTTATTATGCAATTTTATTATCAATCTGTTTTTCAGATAGAAGCCGAATAGTTGGGAGCTTCCTTTGTGATGTAGATATCGTGCGGATGAGATTCCTTAAGACCTGCGCCTGTAATCTTGACGAACTCTGCACGCTCCTGAAGTTCGGGGATTGTCGGGCAGCCGCAATATCCCATACCACTGCGGATACCGCCGATAAGCTGGAAGATAGTGTCGGCAACAGATCCCTTGTAAGGTACACGACCCTCAACGCCCTCCGGTACAAGCTTCTTGGACTTGTCCTGGAAGTATCTGTCGGCAGAACCCTTCTTCATTGCAGCAAGTGAACCCATTCCACGGTATACCTTGAACGAACGTCCCTGGTAGATTTCAACATCGCCGGGAGCCTCCTCGCAGCCTGCAAGCAGAGAGCCGAGCATTACAACGTTTGCGCCTGCTGCAAGAGCCTTTACGATATCGCCCGAATACTTGATTCCGCCGTCTGCTATAATCGGAACGCCATACTTAGCAGCTGCACAAGCGCAGTCGTATACCGCTGTAATCTGCGGTACACCGATACCTGCAACAACACGGGTAGTGCAGATAGAGCCGGGACCGATACCAACCTTTACAGCGTCTGCACCTGCCTTGATAAGATCTTCAGCAGCAGCGGCAGTAGCAACGTTTCCTGCGATAATGGGCGTGTCGGGGAAAGCGTTCTTGATTTTGTCGAGGGTTACCATAATGTTCTTGGAATGACCGTGTGCGGAGTCAAGAACCAGAACGTCAGCCTGCGCTTTGATGAGTGCGCCTGCTCTGTCGAGTACATCGGGTGTAATTCCGATTGCAGCACCGCAAAGCAGTCTGCCGCTTGCGTCACGGGCAGTGTTGGGGTACTGGACGGATTTTTCTATATCCTTGATTGTGATAAGTCCCTTGAGGTAGCCGTTTGCGTCTACGAGAGGGAGCTTTTCAATCTTGTGCTTCTTGAGGATTTCCTGTGCCTGCTCAAGAGTTGTGCCAACGGGTGCGGTGATGAGGTTTTCCTTTGTCATAACCTCGCCGATCTTCTGCGCAGGATTATCGATAAATCTGAGGTCGCGGTTGGTGAAAATTCCGACAAGCTTGCCGTTTTCAACAATCGGAACACCGCTGATTTTATATTTTCCCATCAGAGCGTCGGCATTCTGGACAGTATCTTCGGGTGAGAGGAAGAACGGGTTTACTATAACTCCGTTTTCTGAACGCTTTACCTTATCTACTTCGTCAACCTGCTGTTCAATCGTCATATTCTTGTGGATTATGCCGATACCGCCTTCGCGGGCAATAGCAATCGCCATTCTGGATTCGGTAACGGTATCCATAGCGGCGGTCATAACAGGCGTGTTGAGCGTAATGGTTTTAGTAAGCTGAGTAGTGGTGTTTATCATATTGGGGGTAACATCGCTCTTTGCAGGAATAAGCAGTACATCGTCAAATGTAAGACCTTCCTTGATGAATTTCTCGTTAAAGTTACAATTGAGCATTTAATCTTC
>CAZTRH010000075.1:0-8721 GCA_964616605.1 uncultured Ruminococcus sp. | reverse complement strand
GTTGGCTTCGCCAACCCTTGCCACGTTAAATGACGGGGCAAGCCCCTTATTGAACGCTGAAGATTTTGGCGCAATGTTTGATGGCATTATTTCCGATGGAGTGTTTCGTTCGTATGGGAATGCATTCAAGGTAACCAAAACAAGCGATAAGACATTTTCTGTTGGAACGGGCAGAGCATGGTTCAACGGTACATGGAGTTGTCTTGATGAAGCAACAGAGTTTGCGATTAGTTCAGTGGTGAATGCACCGCTTTATATAGTATCACTATCGATACACAAAAAAGCACGCACGAATACTCTTTCTGTGTATCCATCTGGGACAAGCGTGTCAATGACTAAGGACGATACTTATGGCAGCTATGAATACTGTCTTGCGTATGTTTATGTTTCGGGCGGTGTAATTACTAAGGTCGAGTCGCACATTGGGCAAGGGTCGGAGAATGTAACGCCGTATGCCGAGGGGCTTCTTGGGGGTTCGTCATCGGTTTTGAGTAATGTGAAAGCTGCATCATACACAACGGGAATATTGTTCAAAGCCAATAATGCATTCGACTTGACATTCAAAACTGAAAACGGACTGAGTTATAAAAACTCGTTTTCGGTGGCAACCGACAAATCGGGAAAAATAACAATCATAAAGAACGAAACAGCAGGAAGGAGCATTACTGTCGGGTATGAATCAGAATGATATTTTACAGATAATCGTTTCGGTGATTGGATCGGTGATTGCCTCATCGGGGTTCTGGTCACTTGTTCAAAAGCGAAGCGAAAAAAAGGACGGAAAGGCGCAAGTTCTGATTGGCTTGGCACACGACAGAATCGTGCAGCTGGGTATGCAATATATAGAACGCGGTTATATAACAGAGGACGAATATTCAGATTTGAACGATTATCTGTTTGTCCCCTATGAAAAAATAGGCGGAAACGGGTCTGCGGCGCGGATTATGAAAGAGGTCAGAACGCTTCCGCTGAAAAAAGATGCTAGGGAGGCAATATTAAAATGAAAATGAGTGATAAGGTTTACGATATTCTAAAATGGGTGGCACAGTTTTTTCTGCCTGCTCTTGCAACTTTATATTTTGCGCTGGCGCAGATTTGGGGATTTCCGTTTGGAGAAGAGATAGTCGGCACAATAACAGCACTTGACACTTTTCTTGGAGTAATTCTTGGAATAAGTACAGTGAGCTACAAAAAGAAACAATAGCACACGGTCATACATTTTCAATGGCACGAATAAGCTGATTAACAGCTGAACGAATTGTCGGAGGAAGAGTACGATAAAACGACAGTAGTCTGCGTTCCGGTTCGGATACTTCACGAGTCGGAACGGGACTGCGATCGTTCGTTATGCACAGGATATATTCTATGGAAACCTTGAAACGAGAAGACAAGACTATAAGTACATCGTTCGGAATGTTGCTTCCGTTTTCGTACATACTGACACTCGCCTGTGTCACATTAAGTATTTGGGCAAGTCCTTCCTGTGTTAAGTGTTGCTTGCGGCGAAGTTCGCTTATTCGATTTTTCCTTTGTTCCAAATTCGCACCCCCTTTTAATTTTTATTATATATCAAAAAATGCCGATGTTTATAAACAGCACTTATAAGGTTATAAACGTCCTTTATAAAAATCGGCTAAAATGAATGTATAATTAAAAAGACGGGACCCGTTAAGCTCATTGACAATTAAAAAGCAGAACATACGCTGCGAATTTTACGCCGTGAAGTTTTTCGATTGTTTTTCGGCACAAAAAATGAAAACCAGCGAAAACTCGCAGTATAATGATACTTCCGTTCAGACGCACAATGCGTAACGGCAATTCACAGGAATGAATTGGAGCGAATAACTCATGGGCAAGGTGTGCCGAATGCCTGCCATCTGCTGAAATATCAAAAAAATTTCAAAATGGGGGGTGAGCATAATAAAAGCGGATTTGAAAATACAGGCGCTGGAAAAGCTGTCCGAGGTTCTGGACCTACTCGCACCTGACGAACCCGACAAAAACTCAGATCTGCCAGAATCCTGCGAACTGTTATCTGTGACTGAATGCACAGAGCTTATACACGGGCTGACAGTTCATGCATTAAGGCGGCTTATAGCGTGCGGAGAAATACCGTCTTTCCGCACTGGAAGCGGTCGAGGGAGCAAAATTCTTGTTCCGAAGTCTGAGCTGCTTTTATATTTTAACAAATTAAAAACACAGAATTAGTGTGCGCTGACGCTTGACCTTTTGTCTGATATGTGTTAAAATGGTTTTGCAATACTATGTGCCGTAATTCTGAACAGGAGGACAGATTATGGCAACGATAAGAAAACGTGGAAATACATATCAGATAAGGGTTAGTACCGGATACGACGCTAAGCACAGGCAGGTTGTGCGGACAAAAACGTGGAAACCTGCGGCAGGTATGACGGAAAGACAAATTAAAACAGAACTTAACCGTCAGGCTGTGATGTTTGAGGAACGCTGTTTGAAGGGTATCGTATCGACAAAGGTTAAATTCGAGGAGCTTGCGGAACGCTGGTTTGAAGAATACGCTAAAACTAATCTAAAAAAATCTTCTGTGCAGCGGCTTAGAGGCACAAAAAAGAGAGTTTATGACGCTTTTGGACATGTTCGTGTGGATAAAATAACACGCGGACAAGTGCAGGCGTTCGTTGATGACCTTTCAAAAAACGGGAAAAATTTTCTGAACGGTAAGCCGCTTAGCAGAAAAACGGTTATTCATCATTTGAATTTACTGTCTGATGTGTTTAGTTTTGCGATTAGGAACGAGATGATAGACGATAACCCCTGCCGAAATGTGGTTGTTCCGAAGGGTGAAAAGAAAGAAAAAGCGGTTTATACGGTCGAAGAAATGAAACAGCTTTTTGAACTTGCAGAGAAATACGGAACACTTGATTACAGAGCGTTTTTGACTTTGGCTGTGTATGGTGGTTTCAGATGCGGGGAAATAATGGGACTTGAATGGAAGGATATTGACCGTGAGAATTGTGTGATAAGCATTCGCCGCACTGCTAACTATACATCAACAGACGGTTCGTATACGGATACACCGAAAACTCAAAAATCAATCCGTTCATTGAAATTACCTGAAAGCGTGTTTGAAGTCTTGGACGAACTTCATGCTGAGCAAATTAACCGAAAACAGCAACTGGCAAACAAATGGATTGACAGCGACCGACTGTTTGTCAATAAATTCGGTGCTCCGCTTTACAAAGGCGAACCATATAAGTGGCAGAAAAAGCTTACCACCGAACACGGAATGAGGTTCTGTGATATTCACTCGCTGCGGCATTTTAACGCAACAATTCTTATTCATTCCGGAATTGAAATCGCGGCTGTTTCAAGTGCGTTGGGGCATTCCAACATTAGCACAACGGCAAACATTTATTGTCACGCTTTGCAGGAGGTTCAGGCGCAGACAGGACAGGCTATTTCAAAAGTTTTAAATTTCGGAAAATTGACTTTCCTGTAAAGGACAAATAAAGGACAAAGTTTTTTCGGAAAAATAAAAAATTCCGCAAACGGCTTTGTTTAGCCATTTGCGGAACTACAATTTGGTGGAGTCGAGGGGAATTGAACCCCTGTCCGAAAACTCGTCCCCACAACTTTCTCCGAGTGCAGTCTGTTTTTTAACTCTCCCTCATATGTGCGCCACCAGACAGGCTCACATATTTGGCAGCCTTTTTTACATCAACGGTTACAAGGCAACTCGCCGATGACGTTCACCACTAGTCGACGCCGACTCCCTGACCGTGGTTCTTCAGGGTTCGACGGCAGCGCCTCAGGCAGCTGCTAAAACGAGATCTTCGTCTGCGTTTAAATTTAAGTTTGCGACTTTTAAAGTGTTTTCGCCCACACTACTCGCTTATTGTGTATCAAAATCCCCGTCGAAGCCTTTACGACCCCTTTTAAGGCTCGCGTTTCCTTAAAGGTTAACGCTTAAATTATTATATCACGTTTTACAAGTACTTGTCAAGGGAAATTTGCGTTTCCATGAGTTTTTTTATGCAGATTAACATAAATAACGACTTGTTTTTACTCAATAAGCGTATTATTTCAACAATTCTATTATCTTTTTACTTTCCATATTCTTACTTTTATCGGAACTGACAGGTCGGCTTCGTTTTGAACAGCGGTTTGTTCGGCTTTCTTTGCTTTATCAAGGAAATATTCCTGTGAGTTCAGCAGACGCTCGGGGTCTGTCGGAACACGTCGATATTGTCCGTCACTGAAAAGCTCTCGTGCTTTTACATTGTCATTCATCATTATATCAAATTTTTGACGTACTTCGCTTGCTATTTTCTTGTCAAGCAGCGGTGAAGCCACTTCTATGCGGCGTTCGGTATTGCGTGTCATAAAATCTGCGCTTGATATATAAATTTGCTCCCGGTCAGCTTTTCCGAATATATAAATTCTCGAATGCTCCAGAAGTCTGCCGACTATGGAAATTACACGGATATTTTCTGTTTCGTTTTTTACACCCGGAATAAGGCAGCATATTCCTCTGACGATAAGCTGCACTGTTACTCCCGCTCTTGATGCTTCAGCCAGCTTTTCAATCAGATCACGGTCGGTAAGCGAATTTATCTTAATTCCGATATAACCCTCGCTGCCGTAGGTGATCTCATTGTCGATAAGCTCGACTATCCTGCTTTTAAGTCCTTTTGGCGCAACAAGCAGCTTGTTTGTTGATTCAACGGCACTTGATACCATCAATGCATTGAATACAACCGAAGCGTCTGATCCTATGGTTTTGTCTGCTGTCATCAATGAAAAATCAGTATACAGACGTGAAGTACGTTCGTTGTAATTGCCTGTTCCAACTTGTGTTATATATGAAATGTCGTTGCCTTCGCGCAATGTAATCAGCAGCAGTTTTGAATGAACTTTCAGCTCTTCAAGTCCGTAAATAACAGTAACACCTGCGTCTTCAAGCTGTTTCGACCAACCAATATTATTTTCTTCGTCAAATCTTGCACGCAGCTCTACAAGTGCGAGAACATCTTTTCCGTTTTCAGCGGCACGAATAAGTGCATTGATTATCTTGCTGTCGCGCGCAACACGATAAAGGGTGATTTTAATGGAACGCACGCAAGGATTTTCTGCCGCTTCTTCAAGCAGGCGTATAAACTGATTAATGCTTTCATAAGGGTAATTCAGCATAATATCGTGCTGTTTTATCTGATTTATAATTGGAATTTTCCTTAAGATTTCGGGTGAACTGCAAGGGGTTATAGGTTTATAGAACAAGTCGGGAAATTCTTTCAATGCAGCTTCGATATTAGATATGAAATTCATTGTCAGCGGCGAACTTTGATTAAAAACGTAATCATCTCGTATGTCAAGCAGTTTTGCCATTGATACTGCGAGTTCAGATGAATTTGCGTCAGAACAGCTTGTCTGGATTTCAAGTCGGATCGGACTTAATTTTTTTCGTTTCTTAAGCATTTTTGCCATAATGTCACGGAAATCGACATCGTGGTCGTATAATCCTTCGTCTATTGGGATATCGGCATTTCTTGTGACACGGAATATGCACTTTGACATAATTTCAAAGTTCTTCCAGATGTGTTTCGCATAACGGCAAATTATTTCTTCCATCATAACAAAACGTGTCGGCGCTTTGGGAGAGGACGTTTTAAACGATGGCAGAAACACTATGTGCGGCAGATTTTCGGGAACGGGAAGCACGGCGAGTGTGGAACGTGTTTCGGTTTGCTTGGTATTTTTCTTCTTTAAACGGCAAGCAATGTATACTCCACCGCTGCGCAGGAATGGAATGGGGTGCTTTTTATCGACAATTCCGGTGAAGAGCAGCGGACGTATTTCTTTATTAAAGTATGCTTTCAGGTATGCGTCCTCGTCACTTGTGAGGGAATTGGTCGGAATGTATTCAACTCCGTACTCTGCAAGTTCCTGCATTATTTCCGAATAAACAGCGTCTTTTATTGGGAGCAGTTCAGAAACCTTTGCGGATATAGCGCAGAGCTGTTCTTTGGCTGTCATGTTGGTTTTGTTTTCGCGCTCTTTGGGGTCGTAGATCATCTTGTCATGCAGACTGCCCACTCTTATCATAAAAAATTCATCAAGATTGGAGCAGAAAATCTGAATAAATCGCAGTCTTTCAAAAAGAGGAGTGCTTTTATCCTGCGCTTCTTCAAGTACACGCTGATTAAATTTAAGCCATGATATTTCCCGATTATCATAAAATGAATTTCCCATACTATCCCTCCGAATTGGAATTTAGTCAAATTTTAGTCAAATAACCTTATTTTCATATTTATCCAAAAACAGTCTTTATCTCTTTCAGGTTTTAATTTTAAAAAGTTTCTGTCAATTTTATCAGGTTATAGACCGGTCCTTCAAAACTTTGCTGCACCCGATTATATGTATTTTCAAGAAATAATACTCCTTGTTTATCTGGCCAGTTTGTTTTATCATAATCCCCCTGTGGCATTCACAGGGGGATTTGCATTTGAATTAGTCAATGTAAAGATGTCTTGGTAAGCCGTCAACCATAAACGGCGAAAGTTCACCGATGATAAGCGGTCTTGCGTATTCAAAAAATTCCCTGGTTACATATGTATTATCGTTGGTAAGCCAGTGGAGCGGAACTTTCTTTTCCATATTTGCTACTGCCGAAGCTGCACAAGAGGACGTTTTTACCTGATAAGGATTGTTTGAAATTCTTTCAATCGTAATCATTTTGCCCGTCTGTCCCGAAAGTGCAAGCTGTACGCCGTCTGCGCCTGCTGTAAACGCTTCTGTGATGTCACGGCGTGATACCAGGTGGGAAGCGCATCTCTGAAGTGTGGAGAAAACAATTCCTCTCGATTTAATTCCAAGTTCACCGCCGATGAAATCTGCAAGATAAAGAGCAGTACCGCCAAGCTGTTTATGACCGAATGCGTCCTGAGTAATGTTCTTGCGGCTGGCTTCGCAGACATACGAACCATCGGCAAGCTTGATGCCCTCGGATACGGCAATAATTATGCCTTTCTTATTGTGGCGCGCTTCCTCAATTTTCTTTACAAAAGTATTGTAATCAAAAACAGTTTCGGGAACACATATGATGTCAGGACCAGCACAGTCCTCTGAACGGGAAAGTGCAGACGCACAAGTAAGCCAGCCTGCATCGCGTCCCATTATTTCAACTATTGTAACAGCGTCTGTTGCATAAGTGTTAGCGTCACGGATAATTTCCTTCATTGCAGACGCAATATATTTCGCGGCAGAACCGTAACCGGGAGTATGGTCAGTGTGAACAAGGTCATTGTCAATCGTTTTGGGAATACCAATAAACGTAATGTCGCTTTCGATAATCTCAGCGTACTTAGACAGCTTGTCTATCGTATCCATAGAATCATTGCCGCCTATGTAGAAGAAATGTTTGATATCCATTTTCTTAAGAATAGCAAAAATCTTCTTATATGTTTCTTCGTCTTTGGAAAAATCGGGCAGCTTATAGCGGCAAGTGCCGAGGAATGACGATGGTGTGCGCTTGAGAAGCTCGATGTCAAGATCGGATTTCACATAATCCGACATATCAATAATGCGTTCCTGAAGCAGACCTTCAATTCCGTTTCTCATGCCGTAAACCTTTGCGCAGCCTGCGTCTTTTGCGGTTTTGAAAACTCCAACCAGACTTGAATTGATAACCGAAGTAGGACCTCCGGATTGTCCGACGATTACATTTCCTAATTGCATAAAATTACCTCCGAAATACGAGTTATATTTATTCGGTATTCGACCGAGTGTATTATACATATATTTTAACATAATATCGGATTTTTGTCAAGGCTGTTTTTGTATATTTACGACAAATGAGAAAACCAAGATTAAGTCCGTAAAATGCGAATATTAAAGCAATGTTACGGATTACGGCGTATACAATCGGGTTATGGACGAGGTTTTTCGGATTTGTCGGAAGAATTACAAGAAAAGCGTGAGAAATTTGCAAGAGTTTCATTATAATTGCCTTTGCTGGCTTTTACAAGAGTGACTACCATGAGAATAAAGAATATTAAATCAAACATACTGCTCTCATTAATATAGTAATTTTTAAATAAAGTATACCACAAATATGAAAAAATTCAATAAATTATTATGAAAATTAAATTCAGCTCTTGAAAATATTATAAAATTATGTTATAATAATTGCAAGCGGGTTTATATTTTTTTACTATCGGAGGAAAATATTATGAAGTGTCCTGAATGTGGCTGCGAAGAAAGCAAGGTAATAGATTCAAGACCGACTGAGAACAGAGTAAGAAGAAGACGAGAGTGCATTAAGTGTGCAACACGTTTTACTACTTATGAAATAATTGAAGAAGTTCCTCTTATGGTAATAAAGAAGGATCATTCTATTGAACCTTTTGACAGGGAAAAGCTGATGGACAGATTGTGCAGAGCTACTGTTAAACGCCCTGTGTCTTTGGAAACTATTGAAAGAGTAGTAGAAGAAATTGCATCGGAGTTTAAAAATTCTCTGCAAAGAGAGGTTACTTCTGATAAAATAGGTGAAGTGGCTCTGAGAAAACTGAAAGAAATTGATGATGTAGCGTACATCAGATTTGCTTCGGTTTATAGAGAATTTGATGATATAGACAGCTTTATGAAGATTATATCAGAACTTAAAGATGGGAAAGAAAAAAATATTTAAAAAATTTTAAAAAAGTACTTGACAAACCATTGGATAAGTGATATAATATAAAA
>CAZTRH010000074.1:0-8784 GCA_964616605.1 uncultured Ruminococcus sp. | reverse complement strand
CGCCCTGCCCTAACGGCAGTGCGCTTTTGCTTCGCAAAAGACCGCCAAAAGCCGCCGCTGTCCCCGAAGGGGGCGGAGGGGCAGCAAAAAAGTTATAAATTTACAATTAAAAAAATTGAAAAAATGCTTTGTCTACAGTCTGTTTTTTAATTAAACTGTGGTACACGCAATACCGAAAACGAAATCACATCAGGCTCTTGTAAAGCTCGGTGATTTCTTCAACGGAAGTATCACGGGGATTGCCGGGTCTGCAAGCGTCATCGTATGCGGACTGTGCAAGGAACGCAATGTCTTCGGGTTTTACGATATCCTTAAGGTTTTCGGGAATACCAACGTCCTTTGAAAGCTGCTTTACTGCGTCAACGGCTGCTTTTCTGTACTCGTCCTGAGTCATGTTCTCCGTTCCCTTCACACCCATAGCCTTTGCGATGTCACGGTATTTCTCGCCTGTGCAGGGAGCGTTATACTCCATAACAGTAGGCAGAATGATTGCGTTTGCAACGCCGTGCGGAGTGTCATACAGTGCGCCGAGCGGGTGAGCCATAGAATGCACTACGCCAAGACCCACGTTCGAAAATCCCATACCTGCGATATACTGGCCCAGAGCCATTCCCTCGCGTCCGTCGGGAGTGTTGTTTACAGCGCCGCGCAGTGATTTTGCAATGATTTCGATTGCTTTGAGATGGAACATATCCGACAGTTCCCATGCGCCCTTTGTAATGTATCCCTCTATGGCGTGCGTCAAAGCGTCCATGCCTGTTGCAGCGGTAAGGCTCTTCGGCATTGTAGCCATCATATCGGGGTCTACGATTGCAACGATCGGAATATCGTGAGGATCAACGCAAACCATCTTGCGGTTCTTTTCTGCGTCTGTTATAACGTAGTTTATCGTAACCTCAGCCGCTGTGCCTGCCGTAGTTGGAACGGCGATTATCGGAACGGACGGCTTCTTGGTGGGAGCTACGCCCTCAAGGCTTCTGACATCGGCAAATTCGGGGTTGTTTATAATAATGCCGATTGCCTTTGCGGTATCCATAGACGAACCACCGCCGATTGCGATTATGTAATCGGCACCGCTCTTCTTGAAAGCTTCAACGCCTGTCTGAACATTTTCTATCGTGGGATTAGGCTTAATATTATCGTAAATTTCGTATGCAAGGCTATCCTTATCCAATACGTCCAGAACCTTTTTGGTTACTCCGAACTTGATAAGATCGGGGTCAGAACATACCAGAGCCTTTTTGAACGCTCTGTTTTTTGCTTCGACTGCGATGTTTTCAATCGCACCTGCGCCGTGATAAGAGGTTTCGTTAAGAATAAATCTGTTTGCCATTTTGCATCTTCCTTTCCCAATGTGTGAATTTGATTTTTAAAGAAATCAGAGGCAGCCGCCTGCAAAACTTCTGATTAACATTATACATCATTCTTGCAATAAAATCAAGCGTTTTCTGTTATAAATGTCTAAGTCATACTAATTTATATCAGAAAATTTGTGAATATTATACAAATCGGGTAAACCTATTTTATCGGCAAGCGCACATAAAAAGTGTTTGTGCCGTCAATGCTCTCTGCACGGATTTTTCCGTGATGTTCGTTTGCAATGCTTTCGGCAATGGATAAGCCTAATCCATAGCTGTGGTTGGAGGTGCGTGCTTTATCAACGCGGTAAAAGCGCTTGAAGATATTTTTAAGATCCGCTTTTGAAATGCTGTCGCCGCAGCTTTCTACCGACAGTATGCAGGAGCCGCCGTGACTTTTAAGGCGCACGGCAACGCTTGTGTTGGGATAGGAATATTTCATAGCGTTGTCCAGAAGTATTTCTGTCAGACGCATGAGATGGTTTTTATCGCCTTTTACGAAAATGTTTTTGTCAATGTCGCAGCAAAGTTCAAGCGTTTTTTCGTAATAGAGCGGCTCAAACGGCAGAGCGGCTTCTGTCACAAGCTGGCTGAAATCCAGATTATCGGATATTACCGCCGCTGTGTGATTGTCGTTTCTTGCAAGTTCAAGCAGGCTTTCGGTGAGTTCCCGCATTTGCCGTGACATAGTGAGAATGTTTTCGGAGAACTGTTTTCGTTTTTCCTCGGTGTGCTGACTGTCAAGCAGCATTTCTGCGTTTGTCATTATTACGGTAAGGGGTGTTTTCAATTCGTGCGAAGCGTCAGCTACAAATTGCCTTTGCTCTTTCCACGCCTTTTCCACCGGCTTTACCGTCCAATGCGCCAGAAGAATGCTTATAACGAAAAACACGCCGAAACTCAACACCGCTATGAAAATACACGTCTGAAGCAGCTGCCGCAGCATAGTTTTTTCAGAGGAGATATCAGCGAAGACCACCTCTTTGGAATGCGGCGCATTGCTTACGAAGAACCGAAGCTTGTGATCCTTTATTTCTCCTGAAATCTTTTCGGAGCCTGCGGCATATTCATATAATTCCGAAATGAGCGCACTGTCTGAAAAATCGACTACATAGCTGCCTTGTGCAAGGTATTCGCCTTTTGGGGTTTTGCGAATTGTGAAAACAAATGGCGCTGTGTTTATGTGCGAATTGCCGCCGTGTTCGGGCTGAGCAGGCAGCATTGACACCGAACGCAGCATCTGAATACTTTCTTGTTCTATATTGGATTTGGTGAAGAAAAACACCAGACCGAATATAACCGACAGCATCACTGTTACAATCAGCATATTCACCATGATGAATTTGCGGCGCAGTTTATTTATCATAATTTCCTGCCTCCAGATGATAACCCAGTCTTCGGATTGCTTCAATGCGGATATCCGAACCTATGCCTGCAAGTTTTTTTCTGAGGAATCCGACATACACTTCAACATTGTTTTCGACAGCGTTTGTGTCGTACCCCCATACTTTGGTAAGCAGCGTTTCTTTGGAAACGTTGTTTTCTTTTGATATCATAAGATAACGCATGATATCAAACTCCTTTGCGGAGAGTCGGACGCTCTTATCCTTGCAGATGAGTTTTCCTGTTTCGAGGTCGAGCGAAGTGCCTGCGAATTTCAGTTCGTTCACCTGTGCGCCTTGTCTGCGCAGGAGTGCGTTTATACAAGCGAGAAGCTCACGGCTGTCAAACGGCTTTGTAAGGTAATAATCCGCTCCTGCGTTTAGTCCTTCTATCCTGTCCTCAATTCCGGATTTTGCGGTAAGCATAAGAATGGGCGTTGCACAGCGGTGAGCGCGCACCCGTCTTGCGACTTCGTAGCCGTCCATTTCGGGCATCATCACGTCCAGTATCAGCAGGTCGTATATTCCGAGTTCTGCGTATTCCTGACCGCTTTTTCCATCGTGTACGGCTTCCGTTTCAAATCCCTTTGAGCGGAGGAGGCTGCATATGGAGTCGGCAAGCAGCTTTTCGTCCTCTATAATCAGTATTTTCATAAATAATCACTCCCTTTAAGATGATTATACAACTTATAAACGAATATTTCAAGCTGAAATCTTTTTAAGGAATACATTTCATTGTGTTTTCACATTTTTATCATATTTACTGAAAGTTTTTTCAGCTTTAATTAAGGTTTGTCTGATAAAATAATAAACAGAAAGAGAAAAGAGAGGTGATTGATATGGATTACCGTCACGAATGGAAACACGAGATAAATTTATCCGATATGTTTGTTATACGGCAAAGACTGAGCGCAGTAATGAGGATAGATGAAAACGCCCTGAACGGAAAGTACTTTATCCGCAGCCTTTATTTTGATAATCTGTCGGATAAGGCGCTTCGTGAGAAGCTGGACGGTATAAACTGCCGTGAGAAATTCCGCATTCGTTATTACAATAACGACACGCAGCTTATTCATCTTGAAAAGAAATCCAAAATGAACGGACTTGGCACAAAGCAAAGCGCAAATCTTACGTCTGAACAGGCGCAGGCTATTGTTGACGGGCAAATTGATTTTATGTCCGAAAGCGGCAATCCGCTTTTGCAGGAACTGTATTTCAAGATGAAGTCGCAGGGACTTCGCCCGAAAACGATAGTGGACTATACAAGAGAGCCGTTTGTGTACGCTCCCGGCAATGTCAGGGTAACTATTGATTATAACATCAGAACGGGACTGCTCTGCACGGATTTTTTAAATCCCGACTGCATTACAATTCCCGCAGGAAATGCGCCTGCTATTCTTGAAGTGAAGTGGGACGAGTTTCTGCCGTCTGTTATCCGTGACATAGTGCAGCTTGAAAGCAGGCACACAGCCGCTTTTTCAAAATACGCAGCCTGCCGCATATACGGCTGACAAAGCAATAATAACAAAAGCGTTTGCCGCTTAGTAAAAGGAGATTTTTAAAATGAGTTTCAGTGATATTTTTAAGTCGGATTTTCTGGATAATGTAACAAGCGTTGGAATTTTTGATATGGTGATTGCGCTTGTTCTTGCGTTTGCGCTTGGTCTTTTTATTTTCCTTATCTATAAGAAAACATTTAACGGGGTGATGTATTCGTCAAGCTTCGGGGTTACACTTATTGCGCTTACAATGATTACAACGGTCGTAATTCTGGCTGTTACAAGCAACGTTGTGCTGTCGCTCGGTATGGTCGGCGCACTGTCGATTGTGCGTTTCCGTACCGCTATAAAAGAACCGCTTGATATTGCGTTTCTGTTCTGGTCAATCGGGGTCGGAATTGTGCTTGCGGCAGGAATGATACCCCTTGCTGTAATCGGCAGCGTTGTTATCGGCGTTATACTGCTGGTGTTCGTCAACAGGAAATCACATTCCAATCCGTATAT
This sequence comes from uncultured Ruminococcus sp., assembly GCA_964616605.1. GTDB lineage: Bacteria > Bacillota > Clostridia > Oscillospirales > Ruminococcaceae > CAG-115. The sequence continues at coordinate 4,041 of CAZTRH010000074.1, read as the reverse complement.
CGTTGTTGTTCGCTGCGACAACCACGAAGCAGAAGTAAAAGTTCAGGACTATCTTAAGGTTAACACTCAGCGCAGCGTTGTAAAGAGCAAATCTGCGCAAAAAGGCGAAATCGAGCTTAATATGGAAATCCGCCTTAAAGACGACAACACCGATTTTATAAACAAAATCGCAGATATGCAGGGCGTTACAAGCGCAGTTCTCGTAAGCTATAACGGCGATTATATGAGCTGACAATCTGTACTGCAAAGAATAGGGTGATAATATGTCAACGCATAAAAATATAGACAGGATTTGCATAGTGGCTATAATAATTGCGGTTGTGCTGTCGGTGCTGATGATGAACGGAGAAGCACTCGGCATTACACGGAATGTCAGCGCTATGGGATATGAAAAACGGTTGTTTGATACTTCCACAGTTCACACAATTGATATTGTGATGGAGGATTGGGACAGCTTTATTCAGACTGCGCAAAGCGAGGAGTATTCTGCGTGCGCTGTTATAATAGACGGTAAGGCATATAAGAATGTCGGAATAAGAGGTAAGGGGAATACTTCTTTGAGTTCAGTGGCTTCAATGGACAGCGAACGTTATAGTTTCAAGATTGAATTTGACAAGTACGATAAGAATAAAAGCTATTATGGACTTGACAAGCTGTGCCTTAACAATATAATTCAGGATAACACCTATATTAAAGACTACCTCGCTTATCAGATGATGAACGAGTTCGGTGTGGACGCTCCGCTTTGCAGTTTTGCATATATTGCGGTAAACGGCGAGGACTGGGGACTGTATCTTGCAGTCGAGGGAGTAGAGGACGGCTTTCTTCAGAGAAATTACGGCACAAGCTATGGAAATCTTTACAAACCCGATAGTATGAGTATGGGCGGCGGCAGAGGAAACGGCAAAGAATTTGATTTCAGCGAGATGGAAGATAAATTCAGTGAAATGTTTGGCGACGCTGATTTTGATGAAATAAAACAGCAGGCTGATAAATTTATGAACCGTAATAACGGCGATGAAAATACCGATGAACCACAGGGTGGTTTTACTCCCGATAATCAAAGCAACCGGGATAGCATCATGCAAAATCCCGATGGAATGAGCTTCCCGAATGCCGACAACGGTTTCAACCCCGAAAACAGCCGCAATGAAAATTCAGATGATAATTCAGTGGCAATGGATTTTTCCTACAAGAAAGACGGCTTTGAAATGCCCGATATGGGAAATAAGGGTAATATGGGCGGATTTGGCGGCGGTATGGGCAGCGATGATGTGAAGCTGCAATATATTGACGATAATTTTGACAGCTATTCAAATATTTTTGAAAGCGCAAAAACCGATATATCAGACTCCGACAAAGAGCGGCTTATTTCTTCGCTTAAATCGTTGAGCGAAAACACGGATATTGAAGATGTTGTTGACGTTGAAAAAGTTATCAGATATTTTGTGGTTCATAATTTCGTCTGCAACGGTGACAGCTATACGGGGTCGATGATTCACAACTACTATCTGTACGAAAAGGACGGCAAGATGTCGATGATTCCGTGGGATTACAACTTGGCATACGGCACTTTCCAAGGGGGTAATGCACAAAGTGAAGTTAATTCTCCGATTGACACGCCTGTATCGGGTGATATGAGCGACAGACCGATGATAAACTGGATTTTTGAAAACGAGGAGTATACGGAGCTTTATCATCAGTGTTTCGCAGAATTTCTGAACGGCGTGGATATTGAAGCTGTCATTGATGAAGCGGCAGAGCTTATTGCGCCGTACGTTGAGAAAGACCCGACAAAATTCTGCACTTATGAGGAATTTGAAAAGGGCGTTGAAACGCTCCGTACATTCTGCAAGCTGCGCAGCGAAAGCGTGCAGGGACAGCTTGACGGGACTATCCCGTCTACTACGGACGGTCAGTCAGCCGACAGTTCATCGCTTGTTGACGCTTCGTCTATCACGCTTTCCGATATGGGAACAATGAATAACGGCGGTGACAGGGGCGGCGATAAAGGCGGTTTCGGCGGCGGACGTCATAACAACATAGGCGCTAATGATGCTGATAACACTGAAAATCGCAATAACGACAGGAATACGGAAAACAGCGATAAATCCGCTTTCGATAATCAGAGCGTTCAGCAGAACGATACAGTGAAAATGACTTATTCCGTATCTGCAAACAGCGATACTCATCAAGCTGCACAAATCCCGACAAACGCTCCCGATTTCGGAAACGGCACTCCTCCCGATGATATGCCCCAACCGCCCGACAATGCGGCAGGGCAGACGCCGCCCGATTTTGCAAACCGGAATGACAGCGAGAACAATTTTTCGGCTGACGCTGATAACTCAGATGAACAAAACTCGTCCGAGAACAGCGCAGACAGTGACAACCCAAAGCAGTCCGACTCGTCTGATAACTTTGCGCCGCCGTCAATGAACAACGCCAAAGGCGAAAACGGAAATAAAGGCAGCAATCAGTTCAACGGCACACCCGATTCTGATAACAGGCAGGTTCCTCAGAACAGCGGTTCTCAGAACAGCGTAAATGCTTATATTCTCCTTGCAGTCAGCGTTGTTTTGCTTGTGGGCGGTCTGGCGTTTGCATTCAAGTTTAGGAGATGACGCGTTCCCCCATGAAATAATTCATGGGGGATTTTTGTGCGGTGTTGCCTTAAGAAATTCCCGGCTTGTTATTTTAAAATATTTTGTAAGATGTAAAAAAACTCTTGACAAATCTTTGAATATGTGTTATACTGTTTATCGGTTAGTTGATACTAACTTACAATATCATGTTCCAACAGATGGTTTATGCTGTCTGTTTTATTTAAAGCTTTGAGTTAGTCATGGCTAACACAGCTTTACGCATTTAAACGGTGCGATATCACATTAAAGCCTTGCGACAGAAATAATTTCTAGTAAAAAATTGTGATAATCTGAACCGCAATTTAGCGATATTTTCGAGCAAACTCATATCTGACGGGAGGATTGATATTTTTGTCAACAGACGAGCATAATAGCTTTGCGCAGAAATTAGCTTTTCATGCGGCTCCAACGCTTATGGGCGTAAAGTGCGCAAGCCTTTTTTCACTCTTGGACGCAGAGTCTGACATTCGCACAAACAGCGATTATTTCAATCACAGAGCTATCGCACATGGATTAAAAACACGAATATTGTGTGCCTGCAAAAACAGGTGTTTGCTGCTTGTTTATAATGAAAAGCTGCTGGCAGGGCGGATTTCGGAAAAGAATGTGCGCACTGTGCTTCTGAAATACGGTTATGATGAGAATTTTTCCGTTGACAAATGCCTTGACCAATTGGCAGAGCGCATAACAAAATGCGGTGAGTTTCCGCATGAAATCGGGGTTTTCCTTGATTACCCGATAGAAGACGTTGTGGGATTTATTGAAAACAAGGGTGAAAATTTCAAAATGTGTGGTGCGTGGAAGGTTTACGGGAGCGTTGATAACGCTAAACGCACATTTGCAAATTACGAAAAGTGCAGAATATTTCTGTGCAATAAATTAAATGAGGGCGCTGACATATATCAGGCGCTCAGGATATCATAGGAGGTTTTTATGAAAACAGCGGTTATTTATTGGAGCGGTACAGGCAACACCGAGGCTATGGCACAGGCGGTAGCACAAGGTGCAGGAGCAGAATTGTTCAGCGTTTCCGCTTTTTCGGGAGATGTTGCAGGATATGACGCAATAGCGTTCGGCTGTCCTGCAATGGGAGCTGAAAATCTTGAGGAAAGCGAGTTCGAGCCGTTTTTCAGTGCGGTTGAGGGTAAGCTGTCCGGTAAAAAGGTTGCGTTGTTCGGCTCGTACGGCTGGGGCGACGGTGAGTGGATGAGAAGCTGGGAGGAGCGCACAGCCGCTGCAAATGCTGTTCTTGTAAACGGTGAAGGCGTTATTGCAAATGAATTTCCGTCCGACGGGGCACTTGAAAAATGCAAAGAACTCGGAAAAGCACTTGTAAGCTGATTCAATAAGGGGCTTGCCCCGTCGTTTAACGTGCCAAGGGTTGGCTTTGCAGTGC
>CAZTRH010000073.1:0-8894 GCA_964616605.1 uncultured Ruminococcus sp. | reverse complement strand
TGCGTTTACGCACGCATCGGAGTATGTTGTTCTGATTGACGACCACGACCACGCAGTAAGCTCAACGGGCGGTGAAACCTCAAAACCTGAGGAAACAAGCGAACCGACTAGCGAACCCACCGGCGACACAAGCAAGCCAATAGACTCAAAGCCTGAGGAAATCAGGCACGAGGACGATAACCCCAATGACAGCAAGCCTGAGGGTTCTGATGACAAAAACAACGACAAGAACCCTGCAACTGGATTTTCATTCGGATTTATCGCCGCAGGTCTTGCAGCAGCTGTGGCTATGGCAACGGCTCGCAGGAAGAAGAAATAATTTGCTAACCAACCAAATTGTTAGATAATCCAAACACAGGTGCGCCCCTTGCTGAAAAGCAAGGGGCGTATCATTTAACCGCCCAACGAAGTTTGGCGGTTAGCTCAAACCCATTTTTTTGATAAATCAACACAAAATGAGGTTTGTCTACAAACTGAGAGGGACTGTAAAAAATTACAGTCCCTTAATAGTATAATATCAGATTATGCTTCCCAGTATTATTTCAGAAATCTTGTTCAGCGGTGCCTGAACCTCTACTGCGCCTATCTTGTATGCTTCCATCGGCATTCCGTAGACCACAGACGAATCTTTATCCTGACCTATGGTAAATGCGCCTGCTTCACGCATACGCAGCAATCCGTCCGCACCATCTCTGCCCATTCCTGTAAGTATAACGCCAATAGCGTTCTTTCCCGCACTGTTTGCAACAGAGTTGAACAGCACATCGACCGACGGACAGTGTCCCGATACCCTCTCCCCTTGTTTGGAAGAAACATACCAGCCCTTTGCGTCCTTCATTATGCGCAAATGATAATCACCTGCACCGATTATTATTAAGCCGCTTTTCAGTCTGTCGCCGTCCTCTGCTTCTTTTACACGCATTTTGCATGAACGGTTAAGACGTTCAGCGTACAGTTTTGTAAATCCTGCCGGCATATGCTGCACTATCACAACGGGCGGAGTATCTTCCGGAAAATCTCTGATAACCTGTTCCAGTGCTTCCGTACCGCCCGTAGACGCACCGAGTGCTATAAGAATATCGTTCTTATTAAGCTTTTTTCGGTTCTGTGCGTTCGTATAGCTGTTTTTCGGAGCTTCGGGAAGGGGCGTTGCCCCCGAAATAGCCGACACGCTCTGTGTGCGCTGTGTAACAGTTTTTTGCGCTTCCATTGTGTATTCGGCAATATTCTGAATTTTTTCCATATGAGAAGAAACGGATCTGAATTTTCGCTTTTCCACATTCTTTTCAGCTGTTTTTACGTTGGGTCTTTGAACTTGGACTAACGGTCTGCCGCTTGTATCAAATGCCGCATTCGGGTGATTTGATTTGTATGCTTTGCGAATAGCACGGCACAAATCCTCCGTAAATATTTCAATATCCCTTTTAGAACGGGACAGCGGCTTTGACAGAAAATCCACTGCGCCTGCTGTAAGACAATCGTTCCTGCGTTCTGCTGTGGAGGATACCACTATCGTTGGAATGTAATATTGCGGCAGCAACTTTTTTAAAAAGTCCGCACCGTCCATTCTCGGAATTTCAAGGTCAAGCGTCATTACATCAGGCTCATATTTCAGAATTGCATCTCGTGCAGCGTAAGCATCACCGACTTTATCAACAACCTCTATTGTGCCGTCGTTCTGAACACACTTGGACAGTACCTCTCTGAAAAGTATTGAATCGTCAACAACCAAGAGTTTAATTCTATCCATAAAACGCTCCTATGGGGGATTGCACATCTGCAAATCCCCTCTTAACTTATTCGGGACGGCGATAAATTGCAGGCTTGATATACTGGAACATTGTATCCTGACGATTTATACTTTCAGCGTGACCTATATAGAAATAACCACCCGGCTTTACGACATCATAAAATCTGTCTACAAGCGCAGTTTTTGTCGGCTGATCAAAATAGATCATTACATTGCGGCAGAATATCAGATCAAAAGGCTTTGCCTTGTACTTATCGGGAATTGGATCCATCAGGTTGAAGGTTTTGAAAATAACCTCGTCCTTGATGCTCTGACATATTTCATATGTGCCGTTGCTCAGCTTATTGAAATATCTCGCTTTCCATTCGTTGGAAAGTCCCTTCATTCCGTCCTCGTGATAGATGCCTGCCTTTGCTTTGCCTATGACGTTCTGCGAAATATCGCTCGCAAGAATACGGGTATCCCATTTTCCCTTGTCCTGCTTGAAATACTGGTCGATAAGCATTGCGGTTGTATAACACTCCTCGCCCGAAGAACACGCTGCGCTCCATATTCTGATTGAATGGGTATCGGCGCAGGTCTTCTCCATATACGGCAGGATTGTTTCGTTAAGAAATGTATAATGCTCAGGCTCACGCATAAAGAACGTGTGATTAGTTGTCAGCTTATTGAGTATAGTAGTGACTTCTGCGCCCGATTTATCCGAAAGCACAGCGTCAATATACTCAGTATAGCTTTTAAAGCCTCGTTCTGTCAGCATATTTCCGAGCCTGCCCTGTATGAGAACCTTTTTTGCGGCAAGATTGATGCCGAAGTTATCATACATAAATTTTACCAGACGCTGGAATTCCGCTTCAGTTATATCAAGGCTCATATATTACTCCGTTTCGTCGAGAAGTTTCGGTACGTCAAGTATGAGCTTTGTATTATTATTTTCGCCCCGTATCATATATTGTATGAACTCATTGACGTTTACGTTCTTGTTTTCGGGAGTAGCAGAGATATCGCCCGTGTGGATATCCTCAACATCAGCTACGCTGTCAACGATAATTCCGCAGGAAGTTTCATTGCCGCCGTCCAAAGACAGGGTAATGATGCAAGTGCGCTTGGTATGCGGAATTTCGGGTTTTCCAAAGCGCGTTCTTATATCGACCACAGGCACAACCTTAGAACGCACGTTGATAATTCCCTTGATATAGCTCGGAACGTGCGGAACCTTGGTGATATGTGTAAGACCGATGATTTCTACGACATACTGAATTTCAACGCCGTAAATCTGATCGCCTATATTGAAAGTCATAACCTTGCCGAGAATACTATTGTCGGCAACCAGTTTTCTGTCGCCCGACTGCTGCTTTGCGACAGCTTCTCTTATAACATCATTAGTCATAAAACAATCCCTCCTTAACCGATAAGAGTATTGGTATCAACGATAAGCGAAATGCTTCCGTCGCCCATAATCGTACAGCCTGAAAGACCCTCGCCCTTGATATTGTACTTTGAAAGGTACTTCGGGAACGGCTTTACGACAACCTGCTGCTCGCCGATAAGTCTGTCGGCGAATATGCACATACTCTTGTTGTCGGTCTGAACCAGCAGCAGTATACCTTCCTGAAGGTCGGTAACTTCGGTTTCTATCTTGAATTTTTCATGCATTCTGAGAATAGGATAGCAAATGCCTCTGAGCATAATCATCTCATTGCCGTCTGTATCACGCAAAATCTGCTCAGGCTCAACCTTGAAGCTCTCCTTGATAGTGGAAATTGGAACAGTGAAGATTATGTCGCCGACTGAAATTTCCATACCATCAATAATAGCAAGAGTAAGCGGAATTTTAATAATGAAGTTTGTTCCGCGGTTTACCTTGGAGTCAACTATGATAGTACCGTTGCATTTTTCGACATTTGCCTTTACAACGTCCATACCAACGCCTCTGCCTGAGAACTCTGTAACCTGCTCGTTGGTAGAAAATCCGGGAAGGAGAATCATATTCTGAATTTCCTTATCGGAATATTCGCTTTCGGGCTTTGTAAGCAGACCCTGACGCTTTGCCTTATTCATGACCTTTTCGGGATCAATTCCGCCGCCGTCATCTGATACAGTGATAATAACTTCGCCCGAAGAATTTTGTGCGGTGAGCTTGATAGTACCCTTGGCAGGCTTGCCGAGAGCTTCTCTGCTTGCAGGGTTTTCTTCAATTCCGTGATCCATGCAGTTTCTTACAAGGTGCATAAGCGGATCTTGAAGGCTGTCCACGATGGACTTGTCAACTTCCGTATCCTCGCCTTCTGTGATGAACTCAACGTCCTTGCCCAGTTTCTTTCTCATATCACGCACAATGCGGTTCATTTTCTGGAATACACCTGCGAGAGGCACCATTCTTATCGACATTACGGTATCCTGAAGTTCGCTTGTAAGCTTTCTGAGGTCGCGCGCAGCCTTGCTGAAGCTTTCAAGTTCCAGTCCCTCAAGGTCGGGATTGGAGATAACCATTGATTCGGTAGTAATAATTTCGCCCACGATATCGTTAAGAGCGTCCAGTTTTGCAAGATTTACGCTGATAAGGCTCTGTTTCTGCGAACCGCTGGAAGACTGTGCCGCATTAACGGCAGCCTGTGCCTTTTCAACGGAGGATTCTGACGAAGCTTTAGGAGCTGCGGACTGTTCAGTTATTTTCTCAGACTTTACAGCGGAAGGTTCCGGAGGAATAACAGCAGCAGGCTCTTCATTGGTAAGCACCTCGTAAGACTGTACATTCAATGCTGTTTCGATAAGTTTAAGAACAGAGTCTTTGCTGCCGTCCGGAACGAAGTTTATAAGGAAACCTTGTTCAACGATTGTTTTTGATGTTTCGGGATTGGTTTCAACGTCGGCAGGAACAAAATCAAGCTCCTTGCACTCCTCGCGGATAGTGTTGATAAGCAGGAATGCTCTGAGATTTTCCATCTGGCAGCCGTCCTCAAAGAACACTCGTACAGAAGTCTTTTCTGCATTGTCAGAAGCGCAGGCAGCCGCAGGTTCTGCAGGTGCTGCCGAAGATGCGGGAGCGGAAGCTGTACTTCCGTCAGACTCGCCCAGAAGAGTGTCACGAGCCTTTATGAGTCTGTTTATAAGGTCGTCTGTTTCGACAAGTTCATACTCGCCGCCGACATTGTTCTGTATAGCTTCGATTTGTGCTTTGTATGTATCGGATACCTGGAATACAAGGTCATAAACAAAGCTTACATCTGTAATAACATCGGGGTTTTCACGAATTACGAAGAACATATCCTCTGCCTTGTGAGCCAGTACAGACAGATTTTCAAAGCCCATCATAGCCGATGAACCTTTAATTGTGTGCATTATGCGGAAAATTTCCTTGATATCCTCGCCGTCGAATTTTCCTGCTGTTTCTGTACGCAGAAGAATTTCGTCAAGCTGTTCAAGAAGAGAGTTTGTCTCGAAGAAATACATATCGAGCATAGCTTCCATTCCGGATTCAATTTTAGCCATAAGATCATTTCCTTTCCGAATACGCAGCGGACGTAATCCGCAGACGTTTTAATTTTTTAAAAATATATTTAAAAGAACCGCCGTCAGGCAATTCTGAGATTTTTTTTCAAAAAGCCTTTAAAAATCGCAGAAAATATGATACAATAGAAATATGAGCAAACAATTTGTCGTTGGAGGTAATTCAGATGGCACAGATACCACAGATAAACAACCCAATAACTTCCAAAAACTATAATTATTCCCCGCGCCAGCAGGATCAGGTAACAGAACCTTTTGACATTGTAAAACTTACCGGTGTGGGCGCATCGGGAGTAAATTCCGATTCCGCTTCCAAAAGCCGCCTTGAAATGGGAAACCGTGAGCTTATCCCTATGCAGAACGCTGTTCCGAAGGACCCTACTCTTGCGGTTGAAACGCTCAAGGATCTTCTGAACGTTGAAGTTCTCAATCAAGCGCTTGTCACAGGTCACACCGAGCTTTACGGCGAACTTGAAGATCTTGCTGCCGAGCTTTATGTAACTCCCGAAGAACTGCTGAATGAAATTGTAAATCAGGAACAGCAGAACACAATGTTTTCGGGTCACGAATTTTACGATGTTCTCCGCGAAGTCGCACAGACCACAACAGATCCGCAAACCAAGGAGATTATCGGAAATCTTCTCAAATCCATCAACTTCGCACAGAACAAGAATGAAATTTTAGGTGCGCTTCGTGCAAATCTGAAATTCTTATCCGAGTACTATTCCCCGAATGAGAAGTTATCCGAACGACTGCTCCAGCTTTCTAACCAGTGGGGAGCAGATGACGCAGACAAGTTCTTTGATTATCTCAAGTCCGAAACGCTTTCCGTGCTGAAAGATGTCGGAGGCAGTCTGCTCAACGATGATAAAACCCAGATGCTTATTCCGCTTATCACGCATAATCTCTCACGATATAACAACAATCCGTATATGTGCAAGGAGTATTTCAATCTCCTGCTCACTCAGATTTCATCGGGAACGCTCAGAGAGTCACTGAAAAACTCGTTCAACCGTTTGTATGCGGCGCTGTTTGATAAAAAGCCGATGCAAAATCCAAAAACCATGGAAGATGCAGCCAACGCTTACGGTGAAGCGCCCACAGAAACGACAGACAACGACAATACGGTGTCCAATAATAATTATACAACAAATCCGTCACAAAATCAACCACTTTCACAGGATTTAGAGCCTCAAAACGGCAAAATTAGTGATATTGATGAGCAATTTCAGCAGAATGTAAAAAATATAAGCGATGATTTTGTGGAAAATGGCGAACAAATAACGGATTCTGATGAGGTGGCTGACGAAGTTGTCCAAACCGCACCGTGGGAAAAGCCGCTTAACGAGCAGATGAGTACTGTGGGATATACCAACCGTCTGAAAGAGCAAGGTTTTAACACGGAGCAGATTTTGGCTTCGTATAACCGCGGAAAGGTGTCGGGTCTGGACGCACTTAAACTTATCTGCCAGAATCTTTTCATAGATGACACGCAGAACGCTGTGCTTCTGACAGATGATTTGTCAAAAGTCAACACCATGCAGGAGCTTATCGATGAACTGAACGTTATGCTGAAAGCGATGCCCGATATACCCTTGCGTGAACGTCTTTACGGAGTTTTTGTTGAGATAATTGATAAGATGGCAAAGCGCAACGAATTGCCGCAGCATGGAGTACGTCCGCCTGTAAGTTCCACGCTTGACAGTCTTACGGACTTTATTCAGAAGAATATAAATAACCCTGCTTTAAAGTCGCTTGACAGCTTCAATGCGGCAAATCTTCTGCAAAGCCTTCTTAACGCTCCCGGTGTTCACACGCCGCTTGCGCATTACATTCTCCCGCTTCAGGTGATGGATACCAGGGCGTTCGGAGAACTGTGGGTTGACAACGATGAGAATAACCCTAATAACACTCCCGGAACACAACGGAACTATCACTTGTTTTTAACGTTTGATGTTGAGAGTATAGGACGCTTTGAAGTTGATATGTACGCTATCGGAGATGAAGTGAATTTGTCGCTGTTGTATCCGCCTCGTTTTGATAAAGAGATTGAACCTATGCGGGATCGGGTGACGAAGATAATTCAGGGCAGCGGCTATCATACCAGAACGTTTGAAACAGCTCCGCTCAGAAAGGCTCACAATCTTGCTGAAGTTTTCCCCAAGATTGAAGACAAGCGCACTACTATAAATAAGCGCGTGTGACATATAATCGTTTTTCAGATGAAATTCTGATTTTAAATAAGAAAAGGAGGAGAGAGTATGCCTACGCCACAGCAGACTGCCAATAACAAGCGCCTGTATGGACAGAATGCCGCAGTTGCATTGAAATACAATCCCGAAATGAATTACGCTCCCGTTGTGGTAGCGTCGGGACTGGGAGAGCTTGCCCAGCGCATAGTAAACATAGCCGATGAAGCAGGCGTTCCTATCTACCGTGACGACAGCGTTGCAGCACTTCTTGTAATGCTCAACGCAGGCGAAACAATTCCAAAGGAACTATACCAGATTGTAGCAGCAATTTACGCAGAAGTTGTGTATACATCAAATAAAATGCGCGAACCAAAGTAAACTGGATTTGTTTCGTATATGTGCGGTGTTGCTTCATGTGGGCTGCGACAATATGCTGCAGCCGTTTCAAAAAGCAACAGGCGGCTTTGCCGCAATGTGAGGTGTGAGATGTACAGTGAAAAATACTTATCATTTGTTTCTAATCGTAACAAAGTAATAGTCAGCACAGGAAAAATTCTGTATGCTATGATGGTAAACCGCAGTACTGAAATTCATATGGCAGACGGCGCGGTGCTAAAAACGCACAAGCCGTTAGGTGAGATTGAAAAAGAACTTGGTGTAAGATTTTTAAAGATACATCGCGGCTGCCTGGTTTCGGTAACGGCAATTCACGATATAACAGATTGCGTCAATCTCAGCAACGGCGAGCGTCTGGAATATGCGCAGGCGAATAAGAACAGGATTATTGACGCAATGCACCAGAAGCAGAAAGGAATTATCGGCGGTTTTCATACGGAAGATGTTCCGACAACGTATGAGGAATACTTACAGCATTATTCATCATTTGAGAAAATGCCGTTTGCGTTTACTGATATTGAAATGGTTTTCGATGAAAACAGTCAGGCGGTGGATTGGATTTTCAGATATGGAAATCCCGCTCTTGCAAAACTTGAAAAGCTTCCGCTTGAAAAACTTATCGGCAGTTCGTTTGGCAGTCTGTTTGCGAATATGGATTCAAAATGGCTGCGCAGTTATGAACGTGCAACGCTTTATGGTGAAACACTGGAGATAATAGATTACAGCCCCGAAATAGACACTTATTTAAAAGTGCTGTGTTTTCCGACTTTTAAAGGTCATTGCGGCTGTGTGCTGCTTGATATATCAGAGGTCAAGTTCACCAGAAACAGCGGTGACGCAGAAAAAGCGCTTATGCTGTATTTCGGACAGCCCCCGTCAAAATAAAGATTGCAGGAGAGAAGAATTTTTTCTCCTCTTTCGGTCTGTTGCCCTGCCCTATAATGGCAGGGCATTTTTGTTTTACGGAAAAATGTATGATTTACTTCGGAAAACTACACAATGTGTGGCGGATTTTTTGCCGTTTTGGGTAAAACAGAGAATTTAAT
>CAZTRH010000072.1:0-9154 GCA_964616605.1 uncultured Ruminococcus sp. | reverse complement strand
GTCCAACCCCTCCCCGACGGGGAGGGGCGGTAAGTAGCGGGGCTACCGCATGCCGCTTTTGTTTTATTCGTCTGTTTCAGCAAGTTCTGTTTCAGAAAGTGCGTTTTCTTCGCCGCCTTTCAGCTCGCTTACAATCCTGCGCAGTCGAAACAGCTCTATTGTGTTCTCAATCTGCTTTACAATGAAATTATGGTCGGACGACTTGTTTATAACATTCTGCGCACCAAACGTGAAAGCTCTCTGGAGCGTTTTCGGGGAATTATCGGCGCTTATCATGAACACAGGCACTGCTTCAAGGTATTTGTTTTTGTAAAAGTATTCCAGTAAACCAAACCCGTCAAGTACAGGCATCATAATATCAGACAGAACAGCGCAGATTTCATCTTTGTGCTTTTCGTATTCTTCGATTGCTTTAAAGCCGTTTTCAGCTTCAATTACGGTATAGTCGGGGAACATTTCTGTTATCATTCTTCGGTTAAACTCGTAATCGTCAACTATCAGCAGAGTATTCTTTTCTGTCATATCCAATAACCTCCGATTAAACATTTTTTCACAGTTTTATGAAACTGCCGATATGGCAAAGCCCTTTCCGGACTGCAATATTTTATGGCGTCAGCAAATGTTTTTTACAAAACGTGATACCATTTTTATTATTTTACCATACTACTTAAAAAAAGTCAAGTTGCCTATTGTAAAATTATCAAAAGTGTGCTATAATAAACGCAGGGCGTTTGATCATTGTCTGAAACAGAATAGCACCGCCGAAAGGGGTGCTGCTGCGTATTCGCCGCTTGCGGTAATCTGTGTTCGTTTGGACAGACGCAGAATTTTAACTGTTTCTTAGCTCGATTTTTATCTGTGTATAAAAATAAATTGATTTTTGGAAAAGAAAGGGTGCTGTAAGGTGTTCAATAAAAAGAAATTATTGTCGTCTGTTCTTGCTTGTGTAATTTCTCTCTCATCGGTAAATTTCGCTTCATTCTGCGCTTTTGCCGATGAAATTGTTATGACTTTCGACGGGAAATACGATCTGGACGATTATGTTGATTACGATTATTTCACCACCGAAAACGATACTGAAATTGAGGAAAAACTGCTTGAAATCATCGCAAAGAAAGCAGGCGTAAACAACTATGCTCTGCTCACTTACAAGCATCTTTCAAAAATTACGGTGCTTGATTTAAGCGGTCTGGAACTGGTGGACGTGCCTTTGTGCCTTAATTATATGACAAATCTTACCAGACTTGATCTGTCCTCGAACTATTTGCAGAGCGATGCACTCAAAAAACTGTCGATGCTTGGCTGCACAAAGCTTTCAAACATTGATCTGAGCGATAACTACCTTACTACTATGCCGAGCTGGTTTATGGCTGACAGAGTGAAAAACGGAAAGATTGCAAAAAACTTTGTGGATTCTGAAAATCCTCGTTACATTACCGCCTCACAGGATACATATTACCTTATGAACGGCGAGGAGGTAAACGAGGACGATTTTAAAAATCAGATTTTAAAGACTATTCGTCTTAATGATAACAAGCTGCTGCCCGAATTGTTCTTTGAGTACAACGGCACTCCCGCTTATCCCAAGGACGACCCTGAAAATTATCCGTACAAGCTGGATATTGTCAGCTGGAATGTGCCGATTGTCGGCGGTAAGGTGTCAGCTGATACAAACAGCACTGTTGAAGTGAAAGTCAGACTGTTTAACGACGAAGCAAATGCCAATACTGTAACCACGATAACCGTGCATCTCCTCAGTGACAAGGATCTGTATTCGCTGAAAAAGCGTCTGGAGAGTCTTGTAAAGGAATGCGACACCGTTGACAAGGACGCTTACACTGAAAGTTCGTACACGAACTTTTCTCTTGCGCTTGGCACGGCACAGGCTATCCTTAAGTATGAAAATGCCGATGTCCAGATGCTTACGAATGCTCTTGAGTCGCTGACAGACGCAAAGAAAAAGCTGCACCTGGGAACAAAGGAACTTAAGGATATGCTTAAGGAGCTTATTTCGGTAGGCGGCAAATATAAACAAAGCGATTATACGCCCGAATCATGGAGCATTTTCAGCAAGGCTCTGGAAAAGGTAAAGACCGTTTCGTCAGATAAAAACGCCACTATTGAACAGGCGAAAAGCGCAGTAAAGTCGTTCCAGACCGCACAGAGCGCATTGAAATCTTCTGTTGTGGAAGTACCTGATAAAATCCTCAAAGCCGAGTTTGAAAAAATCTACGGTGAGAACAAGAATATCACAGCTTCGGGAAAAACAATTCAAGGCACTGAATACGAATGGATTTTCAATGGTCGTGATGTCGTAAAGCCTGCGGATTTCTCTGCGGAAGTGAAAGACACCGATACTGTTGAAACCGAAATTATGGTTGAAGCAGGCAGTGTTTCCAATTACAGAATGTTTGTGGTTTCGGGAAAGGACGCACTCCCCGGAAAAGCCGTTCTTAAGCTTGATGTGTCGGATAAGTTCACGGCAGGTTCTTATTACTTATACAGATGGGATTCCTCGGCAAAGCGTTCTCTTCTGGCAGGTACTGTTCAGGTAAAGGACGGCAAGGCTGAAATTACGCTTCAAAATGGCGGTGTGTATTATATCTGTCCTAATCTCCAGAATTTTCCGCTTGTGAGCAGCAAGTACACGGTTGACGACAGCAAGAAAACAGTTGTTGTTTTCCCGAAGGCAGTGACTACTGTAACAATATTCAGAAACAACCTTCAGTACGGGTCATATACAACTGTGCTTGACAAGGACGGAAAAACTGTTTCGCAAAGCACGAGATTAAAGACGGGAATGACTGTCAATGCACCCAATATGGATAAGTATACGATTATGGTTATGGGGGAAATAAATGGCGATGGAGTTTTCAACAGCAGTGACCTGTTATATGCTCTGGAATTATTTGTAAGCGACAGGATTACTGATGAGCAGTTAAGCAGCATTGATTTTGACGAAAACGGTCAGTTTACAACTTCTGACTTAATGGCTTTGCTTGAAAGTTACATTTCCATTTAATGGGAATTTCATGGAGGAATTATGAATACAAAAACCATTGCCGAAAATCGGCAGGTCAGACACGAATATTTTATAATAGAAAGCCTTGAAGCAGGCATTGAGCTGTTTGGAACGGAAGTGAAATCCGTCCGTGCAGGCAATGTGAACCTCAAGGATTCGTGGATTGCCATTGAAAACGGCGAGGCTTTTATACGCGGAATGCACATTGCGCCTTACGAAAAGGGTAATATATTCAATCGTGACCCTTACCGTGTGAGAAAACTGCTTTTGCATAAGAAAGAAATAATGCGCCTGTTCGGACAGGTGAAACAGGGCGGATTTACGCTTGTTCCCGTGTCGCTGTACTTCAAGGACAGCAAGGTTAAGGTTCAGGTGGGATTGTGCAAAGGTAAAAAGCTTCACGATAAGCGTGAAAGCGCAGCTAAAAAGGACGCTGCACGGGAGATAGACCGTGCTTTGAAAACAAGAAACCGTTAAGGAGAGAGTATGCCTAGTCAGACTGAATTAACTGTGCGTTATGCTGAAACCGATCAGATGGGAGTAGTTCACCATTCGAGATATTTCGTGTGGCTTGAAATGGCTCGGACGGATTATATAAAATCGCTTGGCATGAGCTATGACGAGATGGAAAAGAATGGTGTTATGCTGCCTGTAACGGGTGTTTCCTGCAAATATCGTCTGCCTGCGAAGTACGATGATGATATCGTGGTAACAGCGAAGATAACACGCTTTACGCCTGCGAGAATTGAATTTTCGTATACGCTCTCCCGAAAAGGTGAAGCGGATATTCTGGCGACAGCGACAAGTTCTCATGGATTTGTGGACGCTGTGACGTTCAAGCCGCTTAATTTCAAGCGTGCTATGCCGGAAATGTTCGACAAGATGATGAAGTGCGCCGAGCAGGACGGTGCGGAGTGACTGAGTATCCCATTTTTAGTAAAATCCGGTTATAATACGGTCGTTTTGCGTGGTCAGGCGGATTACTTTGCTCTGTCGGGCTTGTTTAATATTCTGAAATCCTGTGCTATAATCATAAGGCGCAGGATTATTGATATAAATTCAGGCTATGGTACAAATTGGTAATTTGGTTGTTGAAAACAGGAGGAAAAAATGTTCTGTGAAAACTGCGCCACTGAACTGCCTGAAAATTTAAAATTCTGCGTAAACTGCGGACAGAAAATAATCCTGTCGGCAGGGGAAAATGCAGCACCGCTTGTGAAGTCTTGCACACCTGCGGCAGGCAAATCGGCTGTGAATTTAAAAGCCGCCCCTGTACAGAATTTAGCACCCCGTGGGCTTTCGTCCAAGAAGCACATTCTGTTTGTTATTCTGGGTGCAGTGCTGGCGGTTATTATTGCAATTGTCAGCATTACAACGGGCATATCTGTCAGCCGTTCGCACAGCGTGGAAAAGGGATTTGAGATCGCAGAACGTATTTGTCCGAACTGAACTACGAGCGTGCGGTAATCGAATTTCAGATTATTCTGGAAATAGAGCCGATGAATGCAGAGGCATACTTAGGACTTGCCGAAGCGTATGTCGGAATAGGTAGAACAAACAAGACAATCAGGGTTTTGAAAGATGGATATAAAGTCACGGGCGATGAGCGGCTTAAAGATATGATTGATGAACTGGAAAGAGAGGACGAGCCGCCTGTTTCGTCAAGTACAGGCAGTTCCGGAGATATAAATAATTCAAGTATTGAAACAAGCGAGCCTGCGCAAAATGCCGCCGCTTATGGCTCTATGGGATTTGTTACTGTCGCAGGCACGGAGATTGATATTGCTGCAACAAAGACCCTGTTTATCGTCAACAAGGCGAAGCATGACGAGGGAAGAAACATTCGTTATAGCAATCTGGAAGAATATGCCGCTAAATATGACGCAGCAGTATTTATCAACAACGACCTTACATTGCAGGAAACAGACGAGCTGTCAAAACTTGTAAACCTTACCAGTTTAGAGATAGATTATGCAGGTTTATCAATGGATCATCTTTTGAGGATTACGAAGCTCACTAATCTGACATGCTTGCGATTATGGGGCAACGAAATCAGCGACATTTCATCGCTTTCGAAGCTCAATGCTCTGAAAACTTTGTATCTGGACGGTAACAATATCAGTGACAACGATATGGAGTGGCTTAAAGGGCGGCTTCCCGAATGCGATTTTCGCAGTTATTAAATAAAAGGGTCTGCCTTTATGCAGACCCTTTTATTATTTATAACTTAGGCAAGATGTCCCCAAGCCTGCGAACCGAACTTCGTAGTGCTGAACGAAGTTCAGTACGGGCTCCAGGCGCGGGCGCATTATGTGCAAAGCACAAAACGCTCCATTTGCCATTCAGTAGTCGCATTGAATCAGTTCGATACGCCTAGTGCCGAACTCGTTCGGTACGTCCACGTTAAACGACGGGGCAAGCCCCTTATTGAATCAGCTGTTTGTAGATTGAACGCCCCTTGCACGGATAAGCTCCGCATAGAAGCCGTTCTTCGCCATAAGTTCATCATGATTGCCCTGCTCAACGATATGCCCCGATTTCATTACAAGAATGCAGTCGCTTTCACGGATAGTGGACAAGCGGTGCGCTACTACAAAGCTTGTTCTCCCTTTCATCAGCTTGTCAAATGCACTCTGTATCTTCATCTCGGTGCGCGTATCAATCGAAGAAGTAGCTTCGTCCAGTATCAGCATAGGCGGCAGCGACAACATTATTCGTGCAATCGACAGCAGCTGCCGCTGACCTTGCGACAACTCGGCGTCATTGGTGATTACCGTGTCGTAGCCATCAGGCAGCCTGCGTATGAAGCTGTCTGCGTGGGCGGCTTTGGCGGCAGCTACTATCTCTTCAAGCGAAGCGTCCGGCTTGCCGTATGCGATATTGTCACGGACGGTGCCTTTGAAAACCCATGTTTCCTGAAGCACAATTCCGAAGTTGGAACGCAGGGAGCTGCGTGTAAGTTCCTTTATCGGCTCACCGCTTACACGGATTTCGCCGCTTGTGACATCGTAAAACCGCATAAGCAGGTTGATAAGCGTTGTTTTTCCGCACCCTGTGGGACCTACTATTGCGATATGCTGACCTGTTTTTACCGAAAGATTGAGGTTTTCAATAAGCGGTTTTTCGGGAACGTAAGAGAAATCAACGTTATTGAGTTCAATGCGTCCGTCACAGTTTTCAAGCGTTTTCTTGTCTGCGTCGGAAGTTTCGGACTGCTCGTCAATGAAAGCAAAAATACGCGCCGCAGAAGCAAGGGCGTTCTGTAGCTCGGTGACTACTCCAGAAATCTCGTTGAACGGTTTTGTATACTGGTTTGCATACTGTAAAAATGCGCTGAGGTCGCCTACCGTAAATCCTCCCGATACGGCTCTTACTGCATTGAGTGCGCCGAACACGCCTACTCCCGCATACACAAGCGAGTTTACAAAGCGTGTGCAGGGGTTGGTGAGTGCGGAGTAAAACTGCGCTCTTCTGCCGCAGACGTTCAGCCGCTCGTTTATCTCGTCAAACTGTAAGCAGGCGGTATCTTCGTATCCGAAAGCCTTCACAAGACGCTGTGCGCCAAGATGCTCGTCAATGTATCCTGTAAGTTCGCCCTTTATAGCGGACTGCTCACGGAACTTATTGTAGCACAGCTTTGAGATAATCGCAGCCACTGCGAACGACAGCGGTGTGATGCACACAACAACAAGCGTTATCTGCCAGTTGAGCGACAGCATAAAGAACAGCGTTCCGAGAATTGTGACAATTCCAGTGAACAACTGTCCGAAGCCCTGAAGCAGTCCATCGCTTACTGCGTCAACATCGTTTACGACACGGCTTATGATGTCGCCGTGGGATTTTGCGTCAATATACGATAGCGGCAGCTTCTGAAGATGTGCGAAGATGTCGGTTCTGAGTGCTTTTACAGTCTTGTGAGTAATTTTGTTTATAAAGAAATACATCAGCCACTGCAGAATAGCAACAGATGGGATAATGGCGGCTATTGTTATCAGAATGGGCGTCATTCGTGTGAAGTCCACGGATATTTCGCCTGCCTTGCCAAGACCTATGCAGTCAACGGCTTTGCCGACAAGCACCGTAGTGTAAAGAGATAACAGCACGCTTGCAGCCGCACAGATTATAGCCAGCAACACAAGCAGCTTCTGTCCTTTGATATATTTCAGAATACGGGCGAGTGCGCCTTGCTTTTTTGTTTTCATTATGCGCCCTCCTTTTCCTGCTCGGCTAGTTCTTGTTCGGTATACTGCGTAAGGCAGATTTCACGGTAAATCTCACACGTTTTAAGAAGCTGGGAGTGCGTGCCTATTCCAACTGCAACGCCGTCGTCAAGCACAATGATTTTATCTGCGTGACGAATGGAATTTGCTCTCTGTGATACGATAACGCAGGTAGACGAAAGCGTTTTCAGTGCTTCACGCAGTTTTGCGTCAGTAGCGTAGTCCAGAGCGGAAGAGCTGTCGTCCAGAATGAGAATTTCGGGGTTGTGGGCAACTGCTCTTGCAATTGCAAGACGCTGTTTCTGACCACCGGAAAAATTTTTTCCACCTTGAAGTATCTTAGCGTCAAGACCGCCGTCCAGATTATCGGTAAATTCCTTTGCCTGTGCGATTTCAAGCGCTTTTTGAATCTGCTCGTCAGAGATATCGTCACGTCCGAGCGTCATATTTTCACGCAGTGTACCGCTTAAAAGCTCGGTTTTCTGCGGAACTAGCGATATCAGCCTGTGCAGTTCCGATGTCGGGTAGCTTCTGATATCTGCGCCGTTTACGCGGATTTCGCCGCTGTCTGCGTCGTAGAAGCGGCAAAGCAGGTTTACAAGCGTTGACTTACCCGAACCTGTACCGCCGATTATTCCGAGTACTTCGCCACGCTCCAATGTGAAGCTGAGTTTTTCCAGAGCATCGTCGCCCGTAGAATAAGCGAAATGCACGTTTTCAAACGAAACGGCAGGTGCATTCTTATCCTGAACGGGGGAGGTTTCCGCTCCGACAACGGACGGCTGCATATCGAAAATTTCGTTTATTCTGGCAGAGGACGCAGCGGCTTTTGTAAATACGGTGACGAGGTTTGCAACTACTACCAGTGCAAGCGAAATCTGCGTCATATAGTTTACAAGCGCAATTACAAGTCCTTGTGTAAGTCCGTCTGCGCCGACATCGGCGAATTTTCCTCCGAACCACACTATAAGAACATAGGCGGTATTTACTACAACAAAAATAGCAGGGTTGAGCAGTGCGTTTATACGTCCTGCACGGACTGCCGCCTTACGAAATTCTTCGGCGTTTTCTTCAAAGCGCTGCTGTTCGTAGTCCTGACGTGAGAAAGCCCGCACTACACGGACACCCGACAGGTTTTCACGGGTAATGCGTGAAATGCCGTCAAGCGACTTCTGCTGTTTCTTGAACAGCTTTACAGTCACTTTCATAATTGGGAACATCACGAGGACAATAGCCGCCATTGCTCCAAAAAAGATAAGCGATAATACGGGACTTATGGAAAACGACATTATAGTTGCGCCAATTACGAGAAACGGCGCGCGCACCACAAGTCTTATAAGCATTGCGACTGCTGTCTGCACAGCGTTTACATCGTTGGAAACACGGGTTACAAGTGCCGCAGTTCCGAGTTTATCCAGTTCCTTATGCGAGAGGGTGTTTATGTGACGGTAAAGGTCGGAACGCAGGTTTGTGCCTACGCCCTGTGAAGCGCAGCTTGCCATATACTGGCACACAAGCGCAAATCCCAATCCGCACATTGCGAGAATAACGAGAATAAGTCCGTTTTTCCAGATGTATCCGGTATCGCCGTTTGCTATGCCGATGTCGATGATGTTTGCCATTACCAGCGGCACAATAAGCTCGAATATCGCTTCGGTGAGCTTGCATATCGGACCGATTGTGACGTGCGGAATGTATTTCTTTAAATAACGCGCTAGTCTGAACAATTTTTTCACTCCTGTTAAAATAATCACTATCGTGATTATTACAGTTTGTAGACAAACCTCATTTTTGTGTTTATTTATCAAAAAAGGGGGTTGGGGGCGTAGCCCCCAAAGGGGTCGCAAGGGGCGAAGCTCCGCTACTTACTTCCCCTCCCCGTCGGGGAGGGGAAGCAAAAAAGTTATAAATT
>CAZTRH010000071.1:0-9164 GCA_964616605.1 uncultured Ruminococcus sp. | reverse complement strand
AGACAGCAGAGCACAGGTAATCACCGGTCTGCGCCGCGTATCCAAGCCGGGTCTGAGAATTTACTCAAACTGCAAGGATATGCCCAAGGTTATGAAGGGTCTTGGAATTGCAATCGTTTCGACTTCCAAGGGAATTATGACCGATAAGAAGGCTCGTGAAATGAACGTAGGCGGCGAAGTGCTCGCTTTCGTATGGTAAGAGGAGGAATGGTAATATGTCAAGAATAGGAAGAATGCCTGTTACTATTCCCGCTGGCGTTGACGTAAAGGTTGACGGTTCGGTCGTAACAGTTAAGGGACCTAAGGGTACTCTTACAAAGGAGTTCAATCACCTGATGAAGATCTCCGCTGATAATGGCGCAATTGTTGTTGAGCGTCCCAATGACGAGGCTCAGTGCAAGGCTCTTCACGGTCTTACAAGAACACTTATCAACAATATGGTTGTTGGTGTTACTCAGGGCTATACAAAGGAGCTTGAAGTAAACGGCGTCGGCTTCAGATGCGAGAAGAAGGGCAGCACGGTTATTATGAACCTTGGCTTCTCTCACAAGGTTGAGGTTGAGGATACAGCTGATGTTAAGCTGGAAGTTCCTGCTCCCAACAAAATTATTGTTACCGGAATTGACAAGCAGAAGGTAGGACATATGGCTGCTGAAATCAGAAGCAAGCGTCCTCCGGAGCCTTACAAGGGTAAGGGTATCAAGTACAGCTACGAAGTTATCCGCCGTAAGGAAGGTAAAGCCGGTAAGGGTAAGAAGTAAGAGGGAAAGGATTGAAACGTTATGGTTAAGACTATTGATAAAAACAAGAGCAGACTTCGCCGCCATAAGAGAGTTCGCGGCAAGATCTCCGGCACGGCTCAGTGCCCCAGACTCAATGTTTTCCGTTCTTCAATGCACATTTACGCTCAGATTATTGATGACGTAACAGGAAAGACCCTCGCTGCGGCTTCTTCCACAGAGAAGGGCTTTGGAATGTACGGCGGAAACAAGGACGCTGCCAAGAAGGTAGGACAGATGATTGCTGAAAAGGCTAAGGCTGCAGGAATCACCGATGTTGTATTCGACAGAGGCGGCTATGTGTACCACGGTCGTGTTGCTGCTCTCGCAGAGGGCGCACGCGAAGGCGGACTTAATTTCTGATAAGGAGGGAAACTAACTTGGCTTACTCAAATGTAAACAATGCAGAAAATGCAGATAACGAGCTTTTAGAGAAGGTTGTTGCAATCAACCGTGTATCCAAGACCGTAAAGGGCGGACGTATTATGAAGTTCTCCGCACTGGTCGTTGTTGGCGACGGAAAGGGTACAGTAGGCTTCGGTATGGGCAAATCCAACGAAGTTCCCGACGCTATCCGCAAGGGAATTGACGACGCAAAGAAAAATCTCCACAAGATTGCTCTTAAGGGAACAACTATCCCCCACGAGATCACAGGTAAGTTTGGCGCAGGCGCAGTTCTTATGCGTCCGGCTCCCGAGGGTACTGGTGTTATCGCCGGCGGCCCTGTTCGTGCGGTAATCGAGATGGCAGGTATCAAGAATATTCGTACAAAGTCACTGCGCTCCAACAACCCTTGCAACGTAGTAAGAGCTACAATGGCAGGTCTTACTGCACTCCGCACTGCAGAAGAGGTTGCAGCGCTCAGAGGAAAGAGCGTTAAAGAGCTTTAATTAGGAGGAATTCAGATGGCACAGCTTAAGATTACTCTTGTACGCTCTTTAAACAGCTGCAAGAAGAACCAGATTGCCACTGCACAGTCACTCGGACTTCGCAAGATTAACGCAGTTACTCTTCAGCCCGACAACGATGCAACAAAGGGCAAGATTAAGACAATAGCTCACCTTGTAAAGGTTGAGAATGCCTGATAATCAGGTTTTACGAAAACACAATTGGGGGTGTAAGTACTATGAAGCTTCACGAATTACAGCCTGCTGAGGGTTCTGTCAAGGACGTAAAGCGCATTGGACGCGGACACGGTTCCGGAAACGGTAAGACTGCCGGTAAGGGACACAAGGGTCAGAAAGCACGTTCGGGCGGTTCTATCAGACCTGGTTTCGAAGGCGGTCAGATGCCGCTTCAGAGAAGAATTCCGAAGCGCGGCTTCAATAATATCTTTGCAAAGGAATTTGCTGAGGTTAATGTATCTGTACTCAACGACAGATTTGAGGACGGTGCAGTAGTTGACGCAGAGGCACTCATCGCTTCAGGCGCAATCAAGGACGCTAAGGACGGCGTTAAGGTTCTTGGCAATGGCGAAATCACTAAAAAGCTTACGGTAAAGGCTGCTAAGTTTACCACGTCTGCTCAGGAGAAAATCGAAAAGGCAGGCGGAAAGGCTGAGGTGATGTAATGAACGGAATGTTGACAGTCTTTCGCAATGCGTGGGTTGATACTCAGCTTCGCAAAAAGATTTTGTACACACTGTTTATTATCGTCCTGTTCCGTTTGGGTTCAAACATCTTCGTTCCTTTTTTGGACAACGAAGCAATTACTACAATGATATCGGGAGCGTCGCTGCTCAATTACCTTGATACAATGACGGGCGGCGCACTCGGACAGGGAACGCTGCTGGCAATGTCGATTACGCCTTACATCAATGCGTCGATCATTATCCAGCTGCTGACTGTCGCAATTCCTCCTCTTGAGCGCCTGAGCAAAGAGGGTGAGGAAGGAAGAAAGAAACTTAACAGCATAACGAAGATTACTTCGCTTGTTATCGCTCTTATCCAGGCAACGACATTCTACTTCACACTGCGCAATGGTGTAACGGACAGCAATGGCGGACATACTGCCGTGCTGAAGTTCGGCGATGTGCTGTCGGGTGACGGAGCGTCGTTTGAGGTTATTCTCTCGGCGATTACAATTATAAGCTGTTTTGTGGCAGGTGCTTCCGTTATCATCTGGCTCGGCGACAGAATAAATGAAAAGGGTATCGGCAACGGTATTTCTATGATTTTGTTCGCAGGTATTGTGGCTCGTCTGCCTGAAACAATCTCGACCTTTATTGCTCTTTGCAAGTCTGATATGAAGAACATTATCTTCGTAGCTGTGGTTGTGATTGTATTTGCTGTGATGATCTGGTTTGTTATCTTTATGACAAATGCAGAACGCAGAGTTCCTGTTCAATATGCTAAGCGTGTTGTGGGACGCAAAATGTACGGCGGTCAGTCTACACATATTCCGATTAAGGTTGCGATGAGCGGTGTTATGCCAATCATTTTCGCAATGTCGATTATGAGCCTTCCGCAGACGATTTTATACTTCTTCCATATTACGGGTGATGGCTCAAGCGGTCACACATTCTGGGAGAGTGTGGCGAGATTTTTCGGTACGACATCAGCAGGTTATGCTGTTCTCTACTTCCTGTTAATTCTCGCATTCAACTATTTCTATGTATCAATAACTTATAATCCTATTGAGATTGCAAATCAGCTGAAAAAGAACAATGGAGCTATTCCGGGTTACAGACCGGGCAAGCCTACCGCTGATTTTATTTACAATTCGCTCAATAAGGTTACACTCATTGGCGCAATCTTCCTTGGCGTTATCGCGGTATTCCCGATTATACTGTCGTGGATCAACCCGAACTTCTCTCAGCTGTCGCTTGGCGGTACTTCAATGCTGATTATTGTCGGCGTTGCACTCGAAACCGTTCGCTCGCTTGAGAGCCAGATGATGATGCGTCATCACCCGGGTTTTCTTGATTGATTAGGGTAAGGAATTGTCGGCTGTGCCGATAATTCCCCGCCTTTACGGTAAAAGACTTTATTTTGGTAAGGATAAAGGAGAAAACGTATGAATATGATTTTTCTCGGCGCTCCCGGCGCCGGTAAGGGTACACAGGCAGAAGTAGTTTGCAAGGAATTGAATATTCCTGCAATTTCTACCGGAAATATGCTTCGTGAGGCTGTTAAGAACGGCACAGAGCAGGGTCTTGCTGCCAAGAAATTCATGGACGCAGGCGAGCTTGTACCTGACGAGGTTGTAATTGGTATTCTCAAGGAGAGAATTTCAAGCCCCGACGCTTCAAACGGATTTATCCTTGATGGCTTCCCCAGAACGGTAGCTCAGGCTGAGGCACTCGACAAGATGGGCGTTCAGATTGACAAGGTAATCGAGATTGACGTATCCGATGAAGCAATTACTGCAAGAATGAGCGGCAGACGCGTATGCGAAGGCTGCGGTAATTCTTACCACATCGAGTTTAAGCCGACAAAGGTTGAGGGAATATGCGACGCTTGCGGTGCTAAGGTTGTTCAGAGAGTGGACGACAAGCCCGAAACAGTTCTTTCCCGTCTGAAAACCTATCATGAGAAAACAGAACCGCTGAAGGATTACTATGCGGCTAAGGGTAAACTGGTATCCGTAAAGGGTCAGGACGAGATTGCTGAAACGTCAAAGCTGACGCTCGCTGCAATCAGAGGCTGAACCCGTTAGAAAGAGGATTTGAAATGATTCAAATCAAAAGTCCAACAGAACTTAAAGCAATGATGAAAGCAGGCGAGCTTGCTGCACAGGCACTCGCAGTTGCAGGGAAACACGCAGTTGCAGGCATATCGACATGGGAGCTTGACAGAATTGTCGATGACTTCATACGGTCGAAGGGTGGTACTTGCCCGTGCCATGGCTATGGTGGGTATCCCGGTCACAACTGCTTCTCGGTAAACGAGGAACTAATCCACGGTATTCCGTCAAAAAAGAAAATTCTTAAAGACGGCGATATTATTTCGTGCGATATAGTTGCAGAGCTTGACGGTTTTATGGGCGATAATACAAAAACGTTCAAAATCGGAACTGTTTCTCAAGAAGCAGAACGGCTGATGAAGTTCACGGAAGAGGCTCTTTATAAGGGCATTGCACAGGCAGTGGCAGGAAATCGCATCGGCGATATCTCCAACGCAATTGAAACTCACGTCAAAAGCGGTGGATATGCTGTTGCAGAGAAGTTTATCGGTCACGGTGTTGGTCGTGAAATGCACGAAGAACCCGAAGTTCCGAACGAGGGCAAGGCCGGAAGAGGTCCGCGTCTGGTTCCCGGTATGACGATTGCGATTGAGCCGATGGTAAATTCCCATTTGCGAAACGTTCGGATACTCGGCGACAAGTGGACTGTTGTAACAACGGACGGCAGCCTTTCGTGTCATTTTGAACATACCGTTGCAATAACGAATGGCGAACCGCTCATTCTGACGTTGGAGAGCCACTGATGGTATTGGACAGTATAAAGGAAGGAAGCATAGTGATAAGCGCAGCAGGTCGTGACTGCGGAAATGCAATGGTAGTCATATCAATGCAGGACTCGGTTGTGTATGTTGCTGACGGAAAAGAGCGCAGGCTTGCTTCCCCGAAAAAGAAAAACATCAAGCACGTCCGCACAACGCACAGTTCGATAGAGCTTGCGCAGCTGACGGACAAGAAATTGCGGCAGACGCTCAGAGCGTTCGTATTACAGGAGAGTGAATAAGCTTGTCTAAAGACGATGTATTGGAAGTAGAAGGAACAATATTGGAAGCACTGCCTAACGCACAGTTCAAGGTAGAGCTGTCAAACGGTCACCAAATTCTGGCGCATATCAGCGGCAAGCTGCGAATGAATTTCATTCGTATTCTGCCGGGCGACAAGGTGACGGTAGAGATGTCGCCGTACGATTTAACAAAGGGCAGAATCACATGGCGTGCCAAGTAAGGCACACAACGATTCGCCGCAGAACCTTTTAAGGAGGTAATACAATGAAAGTCAGACCTTCGGTTAAGCCCATGTGCGATAAGTGCAAGGTTATCAAGCGCAAGGGCAAAGTAATGGTAATATGCGTTGAGCCGAAGCATAAGCAAAGACAGGGCTAAACACAGAATTTAAGGAGGATAAAGCTATGGCAAGAATTGCAGGCGTGGATTTGCCGAAAGAGAAGCGTGTAGAAATTGGTCTTACCTATGTATACGGCATCGGCAGAAAATCCGCAAATGATATTCTGGCAAAAGCGGGAGTAAATCCCGATACCCGTGTTAAGGATCTTACCGATGACGAGGAAAATGCAATCCGTGAAGTTATCGACAAGGACGGATATGTTGTAGAGGGCGACCTCAGAAGAATGGTAGCACTCAATATCAAGCGTCTGGTAGAAATCAACTGCTACCGTGGTATGCGTCACCGCAAGGGACTTCCTGTTCGCGGTCAGCGTACAAAGACAAATGCCAGAACACGCAAGGGTCCGAAGAAGACTATTGCAAACAAGAAGAAGTAATAGGAAAGGCGGTAATTAAATGGCACAGGCTAAGAAACAGGTTGTTCGCAGACGCCGTGAGCGCAAGAACATTGAAAATGGTCAGGCTCATATTCAGTCATCGTTCAACAACACAATCGTGACAATCACCGACCTTCAGGGAAATGCTCTTTCATGGGCTTCCGCAGGCGGCTTGGGCTTCAGAGGTTCGAGAAAGTCCACTCCGTTCGCAGCACAGACTGCGGCTGACGTAGCTGCAAAGGCTGCTATGGAGCATGGTCTTAAGACTGTTGAAGTGTTCGTAAAGGGACCCGGTCAGGGACGTGAGGCAGCTATCAGAGCTCTTCAGGCAGCAGGTCTTGAAGTAAAACTCATCAAGGACGTAACTCCTATCCCTCACAACGGATGCAGACCCCCCAAGCGCAGACGCGTATAACCTGAAGCGTTTATTAACGATAAGCCTTTAAAAGGCAGATGATATCCGAGTGCAACGTTTGCTCGGAGTCGGCGTAAAGCCGATATTGATTAGATTAACGGAGGAATAATACAATGGCAGTAAATCGTGATCCGATTTTGAAGAAGTGCAGAAGCCTTGACATCAGCCCGATTGTTCTTGGCTACTCTGAGAATAAGAAGTCTAAGAGATTTCAGAAAGACGGCGCACGCCGCAAGAAAGTTTCCGAGTATGGAATGCAGCTGAAGGAAAAGCAGAAGCTGAAGTTCATCTACGGTGTTCTTGAGAAGCAGTTCTATCACTACTATGAGCTTGCTATCAAGGAAGAGGGTATCGCCGGTGAAAACCTCATTAAGATCCTTGAGAGCCGTCTTGACAACGTTGTATTCAGAATGGGTCTTGCGACTACACGCCGCGAGGCACGTCAGCTTGTAACTCACGGTCATTTCTGTGTGAACGGCAAGAAGGTTGATATCCCTTCTTACAGAGTTAAGGTGGACGATGTGGTTTCTCTTTGCGACAAGAGCAAGAAGAGCAAGAAGTTCGAGCAGATTGCAGAAGTTGCAGGCGGACGTCTTACTCCTATGTGGCTTGACGTAAACAAGGAGAAGCAGCAGGCTAAGGTAACACGTCAGTTCCAGCGTGATGATCTCGATTACGAGATAGCAGAACACTTAATTATCGAGCTGTATTCTAAATAATTGCTTAATAGCATACAGATATTTAGTGCAGTTATTTTTAATTCATATCCGACCTTGCGTAAAAAACGCTGTTCGGCGATTAGGTGTCGGGTTTTCTGACAATACTTCAATTGATGGTATGATTTAAAATTAACAGGAATACGGTGAAGCGGTTGTTCTGAAAGTTCAGAAATGAAAGCGGCAGAGTGCGCAGTCGGATTTATTCCGATTGCACCGCTTCTTGTACAAGGATAATTAACTTTGAGCAGTTCCCACGGGAATTGCTGACGGAGAAGCTGGTGGGAGGAGTACCAAATGCTTGAAAAAATTGAAAAGCTCAACATCGAGACCTTCAAGTTAAGGTCAGACGGGACTTATGGAATGTTCGTTCTGGAACCCCTTCAGAGCGGATACGGAAACACTCTGGGCAACAGTCTCAGAAGGGTTTTACTCTCCTCATTGCCCGGAGTTGCGGCTACATCTGTCAAAATTGACGGAGTGCAGCACGAATTTTCAACTATTCCGGGTGTAAAAGAAGACGTCACTGAAATAATTCTCAATGTCAAGGGTCTCAGGGCAAAAATGTACGGCGAGGCTCCCAAGACAATTTACATTGAAGCCGAGGGCGAATGCGAAGTCACTGCAGGCGACATAAAGACCGACAGCGAGGTCGAAATTCTCGACCCCGGTATGCACATTGCAACGCTCAGCGCAGGTGCTAAGCTCTTTATGGATATTACTCTTGACAGAGGCAGAGGATATGTTTCGGCAGAGCAGAACAAGGCTCAGCTGAACCCTGTTATCGGAGTTATCCCGATTGACAGTATCTATACGCCCGTTCTCAAGTGCAACTACACAGTTGAAAACACTCGTGTTGGTCAGCGCACTGACTATGAGAAACTCATTATTGAGATATGGACAGATGGTACGATTTCGGCAAAGGAGGCTGTGTCCTACGCTGCCAAGATACTCATAGAGCGTCTTTCCCTGTTTGCAGAACTCTCTGATGAAACCAATCCTCAGGAGCTTATGGAAACCAAGGAGGAGAGCCGCAAGGATAAGGTTCTCGAAATGACGATCGAGGAGCTTGAGTTGTCTGTACGTTCTTTCAACTGCCTCAAGCGTGCGGGTATTAACACCGTTGAGGACTTGGTAAACAAGTCGCCTGAGGATATGATGAAGGTAAGAAATCTCGGTAAGAAGTCGTTTGACGAGGTTAAGTCCAAGCTTCAGTCGCTGGGCTGCGACCTTATGAATTCCGAGGAACAGTAATTTAATAATACGTTTAAGGCGTTGCGCATAAGCGCATAATTCCGCAGAAGGGAGAAAAGAAAATGCCGGGTTCAAGAAAACTGGGAAGAACCAGTGACCACAGAAAGGCTATGCTCAGAGGCATGGTAACATATCTGCTGGAGAATGGAAAGATTGAAACTACCGTTACTCGTGCGAAGGAAGTTCGTGCTGAGGCGGAGAAGATGATTACTCTTGGCAAGGCGAACACACTGCACACAAAGCGTCAGGTGTTCTCTTACATCACCAAGGAGGCTGTTGCTAAGAAGCTGTTTGATGAAATTGCTCCTAAGTACAGCGAGAGAAACGGCGGTTACACAAGAATTTACAAGATTGGTCCGCGCCGTGGCGATGCAGCTGAGATGGCTATTATTGAGCTGGTTTAATTTAACTTTAAAGCAGGAGTGAAAACTCCTGCTTTTTCTGTTTTAATAAAAGATGATTATTATATACTTTAACCGCCGATGTGTAATTTATCTAAAAAATATTCTCAAACTGTTGAAATGTAAGCGGAAAAGTGG
>CAZTRH010000070.1:0-9357 GCA_964616605.1 uncultured Ruminococcus sp. | reverse complement strand
CGGCTCGGGGATTGCAGGGTGAGGAGCCTTTTCGATTTTGAATGTGTACGTTTTTGCTTCTGTCGTGCCATCGCTCCAGATCGTAGTCGGGTCATTAAGAGTAACCGTGATCTCATATGCGCCTGCATTCTTTGCCATGATTTCGCCTGTTTGATTATTGACAGCTACATTTGCCGCTTCAATTTTGTAATAGCTGCTTGGTGTGAGCTTATATCTCTGGTTCTCCCCGTTGTATGTGAACTTCGTTGTATCCGCCTTTGGGACGTCTGCGACAGTGAACCACTTGTTTTGGGTGGCGTCGTAGTAATATCCCGTTGTGACATCGCCCACCGTCACCTTATTAGGACTTGCCGCAGTCTTTGCAGGGAGATACGCATAAATTTCATTTTCATTGTCGTGAGCCTTGGGGTATGCCTTGCCGTTGATAGTGATATCAGATTTGTTGGAGTTATCGATTATAAGCTTGTAAAGATTATTGCCGCTGCCATCGGTGGGGAGTACGGGCGTGCCGTCGCTAAAAGATTGAGTTTCGTTGTCATACTGAACGCCGCCGCCTATGTCTGCACCTTTAACGTTAACTTCTTGGGTAATCCTTTGACCTCCCACTGCCTTGACAGAGCCGCCTTTTATCACTATATTCGAGCAGGTGCCATTTTTACCGCCGCCTATGCCTGCACCAAAAGAAGTACTCGTGTTTACATGGTCGGCACTAACAACCGGATTGCCGCTGATCTCAATATTCGAGGCACTTTGTCCATTGCTTCCGCCTATGCCTGCACCCTCGCTATAAGCCCTTGCTAAAAGAATGCCGCTGCCGTTGATGGTAAGCTTGCCGATGTTCGAGCCATTGCCGTTTTTCTGTATAGCTGGAACTCCCATAGAACTATTACTTTGGGTTTTGAGTTGGTTTCTTGTTCCTTCCGCAAGGGTAATTGTTACATTGCCCTCGCTGTCATCTTCAATTTCAAACGGCGCATCTTCTTCCTGTTCAATATTCACACCTGCGAGCGTTATGTTTGCGCTTACGTCCTTTACTACCACAATGCGGTCGGTAACCTTGTTTGAGCTACCATCAGTGTTTCTGATGGTGACCGCCTTTGTGGTTTTCACCGTCAGAACGCCGTCCGTGTAGGTGTAGTCCGTGTCGTAGGTGAGTTTTCCGCTGTCGGCTGTGATGGTAAGCAGAGCCTTTGTGAACTCCTTGGTTTTGCTGTCGAAGATATACAGCGCTTCATTTCCGTCCTCGCCGAGTTTTACGGTATGCGCATCACCCGTGACGTATGCGTAGAGGTTAGAGTCGCTGCTGTCAATAGCCGAATGGTTTACAGCAGTCCATTTCTCACCGTCGATGTAAACCTCCTTGCTGTCGGGGTTTGGAATTTTAAAGAGGTAAACATTTTCATCAGCGCTGTTTTTGGGGGTGACAGGTGTGCCGTTGCTGTACTTGGGGTCAGCGTCCTCGTCATACTGAACACCGCCGCCGATAGCTGCACCATTAACGTTTCCCGAAGCAATTGCACCGCCCTCTGCCTTAACAGAACCGCCCGTGATTTTTATGTTGGAGGATATGCCGCCCTCATAGCCGCTGCCAATACCTGCGCCGCCACCGTCGCCGCTTAATGCATAAACTGTGCCGCCGCTGATGGCGATGTCAGAGCCGCTGCCCTTACTACCGCCGCCTATGCCTGCACCGCTTTTAGAGGATTTTGCGGTAACAGTGCCGCCGCTGATGGTTATATCCGAGCAGCTGCCATAAAAACCGCCGCCGATGCCTGCACCGCCGTTGCCGCCAATTGCCGAAACAACTGCGCTGCCATTGATTCTGATTTCCGAGCCATTTCCGCTGTTGCCGCCGCCGATACCTGCGCCGCCTGTGCCGCCTGTTGCAGAGAGCTTGCCGCTGCCGTTGATGGTAAGCGAGCCGTTAGTGCCGCTCTTCTGCAAGCCTGCGCAGTTATCGCCGCTCTTCAGCGTGTTTTCTGTGCCTTCTGCAAGTGTTATTGTTACATCGCCCGTGCTGTCATCGGCAATCTTAAACGCACACGCATCTTTTGTTGCCGATACGTCAATATTAACACCTGCGAGAGTGATGTTTGCAGTTACGCCGCCCTCAACCAAGATTGTGTCGGTAGTTGAACCGCTGCTTGTGTTTTTGATAGTGAGCGCAGTGCCTGTTTTTATTGTGAGAACGCTGCTTTCGTAGGTGTAGTCTGCGTCCTTTGTGCCGCCTTCTACCATGAATGCGCCGACCTCTTCCGCACCTGCGCCTTTCGGCAGCATGATGAACAGCGCCGCAAGCGCAATAACCGCAAGCACCGCTATCCAAACAATTGGTTTTTTGAGTTTTTTAACCATTGTCTTACCTCCATTTATGTAATTTTCACGGATTGTCGCCGTCATGAACCAAACACCACTCAGTGATAGCGGCGCAATCCTATATAACCTTACCTTATTTTAACACAATACAACTATTTTGTCAATACTTTTGGTATGAAAAGACGCCGACTTGGTATGAAAAGACGTTCGAAAAAAATTTTCTCTCAAAAAAGGCGGTTTGTTGGTGAAAATGACGAAAGGAAAGGGTTTGGAAGAAAGGAACGCAAGGTCTGTAACACGGAGGTCACAGCAGCTGCAGCCATGCACGCACAAAAAAGGCAGCCTTCCGACTGCCCGTTCTATGCAAAAATCCGAATTACTCGAAGCTGTCCTCTTCATCTCTCGCTTCAAACAACTCTATAAGCTTCTTCATCTCGTCCTCGGTAAGTCCTATTCCCTTGCTCATGCGTGTGTGATCGGGCGACCAATCACGGATATCGTACTTTGGTTCATGCTCGTTCCAACTTACCATATTAAGCTCTCTGGTCCAACCCTTTGCGGTTTCGGAGATTACTCCGAGTTCCTTTGTGATCTTGAATGTAATTTCTGCCATTGTGTGTTCTCCTTTGGTTTATTGTTCTTCATTCTTTTCAGCCGCCTGCTTTTTCGGCTTTCTGCGGCGTTTTATCTTAGTATTGTCGGCAATGACAATATTGTCGTACAGTGCATGGTATTTCGGCGGCACAAGCTTGTTTATATGCAGCTTTCCGAAAAACCACATCTTAAAGTCCACTTTCTCGGAAATCTTACTCAGGTATGTATTGAAAATGTTCATTTCACCTGCGCCCGTAAGAAAATTCTGAAGTCTTGACGGTGGTTCATAGGTTATGATAAAGTCAACAGTATTCCCGTTTATTTCCAGATTGTCCAGTCCGGATTGAAGTTCCTCGTCATCGGGGACTTCACGCCGCCACCAGTTTTCGTTCTCAACCAGATCATACACATCGTCCGTCTGACCGCCGCCCATTGTGAATATCTTTTTTTCGGCGATTTCAAACACCTGTCCTCGCATGAGCTGGCGCAGTCTGCCGCTGATAAGACGCGATTTGCCGCCGCACCATTCCGTTACTTCGTACTCGTCCAACAAGTCGTAGTTATCATGAGAACCTTCCACGAAAAGGACGTTATACGGCAGCTTTCCAATTTTCTTCAGCAGCTTCCTCTCCTTTGCAGAGCCGTCCCATATAAACCCGAAATCTCCGCACACTATCAGGGCGTCGTTCTTGCGCAGCTTTCGCAGCGTCGGGTCTTTAAATCTTGAGAAATCCCCATGGATATCCCCCGTAACGTATATCATCGAGTACCCTCCATGCCATTTGTATTTAATCATTCCGAATTTATTACAAAATTATTACAAATTCAAAAAAGCCCTTTACTTTTGGGGTAAGAATTTGTTATAATATATAGGGGTTTAAAAACCCCTTATAATATAATACCCGAAAAAAGAGGTTTTGTCTATATGCGAAAAGTAAAAATTTTAACAATTTTATGCTCGATTATTTGGTTGTTTTCGTCATTTGGACTAAATTTGACGAGTTACGCCGATTTTCAGTCGCTTTATGAGATATACAACGAGGGCGATTTGCACAGCGATGGTGTTTATATGGTAAATCTTGACACAGATACCGTCATTATCTCCAAAAATGCCGACAAGAAACAATATCCACTCTCCACAACTAAAATCATGACCTGTCTTGTGGCGCTTGAAAACGTCAAGGACTTCAATCAGACAGTGTCAGTACCTTACGACTGCTTCAACGAATTTTTTGTCGGAAACCCGAATTACTCTGACGTGTCCAATGCAGAAATTGCACCGCTTCAGGATAACCTCACATACTGGGATTGTCTGTATGCGCTCATGCTGCCGTCCGCCTGCGAAGCCGCAAACGTCATTGCTTACAACGTTTCGGGTTCTCTGGAGGGATTTACGGCACTGATGAACGAAACAGCACAGAAAATCGGCTGCAAGAACACCCATTTTGATAATGCACACGGTCTTTATACCGAGAATAATTACACAACTGCGTATGATATGTATCTTATCGTAAAATATGCACTGGATAACTACGAAGAAGGCTTTATGCGCATCTGCACTACCACCGAATACGAGATGCCCGGCAACAAATACCACGCAAACGGCTATACCATCACTTCCACAAATCAGCTTATGGCACAGTCAAGCAAGTATTACACCGAAGGCGTACAGGGCATTAAAACAGGCTCGATAGACCGCTACTATCACAAGGTTGACGGAAAATGGGATACCAAGAATTACGACCTCGGTTCTCGCGCGCTGGTATCCACCGCTCAGAGGGACGGTTACAGATACATTGTTGTAACGCTTGGTGCGCCGTATTACAACGAGGACGGAACACTGCCGCAGACGGTTTACACATTCGAGGACCACAAGAACCTGTACAACTGGGCGTTCAGCGAGTTTGAATATACTCAGATTATCGTAAAAAACCAAGAGGTTATGCAGGCGAAAGTTGAAAAGGGTGAAAATGCCGACAACGTAGGACTTGTCACCACGGAAGGTTTTTCAACACTGCTCCCGAAATCAACAGGAGAGTCCGCTGTTCAGCGTGTGCTGCCGCCTATCCCGACACTCACCGCTCCCGTTACCGCAGGTACAACTGCAGGCGAACTGGAACTCAGGCTTAACGGTGAAACCATCGCTTCTATTCCGCTTGTTACAAACAACAACATAAGCCTTGACCCTGTGGTTTATTACAAGGAAAAAATAAGCGACTTTTTCCACAATCCGCTTGTCATTGCAGGAATTGCAATCATTATTGTGCTTGTTGTGGGACTGACAGCGGCAGGCGTTGTAAAGAAAAATCACCGCAGAAAGACCGCTGACCTTCAGCGCCGCCGCAAAATCAACATGGCGCCCAAAGGAAACGGCAGGAACAACAGATACAGATGATGAATGTTAATATAATTGCGCTCGGCAAACTGAAAGAAAGCTGGTTTCGTGAAGCGTGCGCCGAGTATCAAAAGCGACTTTCGGCTTTTGCCAAAGTTACCATAAAAGAGCCGGAACCCGAAGCGCTCCCACAAAACCCCAGTCCTGCGCAAATTGAAAAGGCTCTTGAAAAAGAAGCGGACGCTATACGCTCGTACATCAAGGGCGGCGCAAACATCGCAATGTGCATTGAGGGAAAGACGCTTTCAAGCGTGCAGCTGGCTGAGAAAATCGAGAATATCGCAAACGCCAATTCTACCGTTAATTTCATCATTGGAAGTTCGTTCGGGCTTGCCGAAAGCTTCAAGCAGTCCTGCGACTTTAAAATGTCGATGTCGCCGATGACCTTTCCGCACAGTCTGGCAAGAGTAATGCTGCTAGAGCAGATTTATCGTGCGTTCAGCATCAACAACAACGGGAAATATCATAAATAAAAGCAAAAAATTTACCGCACATTCAAGCGAATGTGCGGTAGTTTTATTATTGATTTACAACATGAACATCAAGCTGATTGAACGGAATTTCGATTTCATTCTCGATAAATGCCGCTCTCACCTGCTCCATAACGTCAAAATATACGCTCCAGTAATCGGCGGTATCCGTCCACACTCTCGTTGCAACTACGATCGAGCTGTCGCCATGCTCAAGCATTCTCACGAGCGGTTCTGGCGACTTGTGAACCAATGGGTGAGCGGTGACGATATCCATAATAACATCGTGCGCCTTTTCGTAATCGTTATTGTACGAAATGCAGAACTTGAAGTCCACACGGCGTGTTGCGTTTCCCGAATTGTTCACCACAACAGCGTTTATCACCTG
This sequence comes from uncultured Ruminococcus sp., assembly GCA_964616605.1. Taxonomy (GTDB): domain Bacteria; phylum Bacillota; class Clostridia; order Oscillospirales; family Ruminococcaceae; genus CAG-115. The sequence goes on along the minus strand of CAZTRH010000070.1, from coordinate 3,194 downwards.
TCCGTTCGGGACGAAAATCGCTTGGTTTGTAGCGGAGTCAAGCCGTGTGTGCAGAACGGAAATCTGCGCTACTGTCCCCTCTACACCGTTTGAGATAATGTAATCGCCTATCTTGAACGGACGTGTAAGCAGCAGAAGAAATCCGCCTGCCACGTTCGACAGCGAGTCTTTAAGCGCAAGACCGATAGCCACGCCTGCCGTACCGATTACGGTGATAATTGACGTTGCAGGAATGCCGAGAATGCTCAGCACTATCGTTACAAGCAGCACATACAGCGCAATCTTTGCAATCTGCGAGGTGAACTTGATTACCGTAAGCTCAAGCTTTGTTTTGGAAAGACCCTTTGACAGCAGCTTTACGCTGATTTTCGTGAGAATAAGTCCCACAATCAGCACAATAGCCGCAATCACGAGAGTGGGCAATGCGCCCAGCAGTGCGTCAAGGATATTCTTGAAAAAGCGTCCCAGTGCCGACCATATGCCGTTCGGGTCGCTTGCTATTTCCTGCATTGCCTCGCCTATCGAGTCCACTTCGTTTGTGTCAGCAGCCTGTGCCGCTTCGGATAAGAAAAGATAATTCGCAGGATACATTATGCAAACTCCTTTTCAAACGCTTCAACAACAGCGTCTGCGTCTGCGTCGCGGATAAGCACGGAAATCTCGTCTACGCCTGTCGTAATCATTAAAATCATTGCGTCAAGGCGGTTGAGGATTTCAAAAACCCTTGCGGCAAAGCCTATGGAGTTTGCCATAACGCCCGTCTGGATAACGATTTTACGGTTAGAGCCGTTTATCATCGGCGATACGCCGCCTTTTTCCTTAAGCTGCTTCACAACTCCCAGAAGCTTTGGGGTATCGTCGTCGCTTATCGTAAATCCAAAGCTGAAAATCTCAGAAGTCGGTGCAGTCATGGAAATCATATCCACGTTTATTCCAACGCTTGCAACCGCACGCAGAGTATCTTCCATAACAGTCTTGTTCAGCGGAACATTGTTAAATGAAACCGCAGATACATTTTCGGTAACATCAATTTTCATAGCTTAAAACTCCCTTCATGCGTTGCTTATAAGGTCGCCCATTGCATACAGCCCCGCAGGCTTGCCTTTGAGGAACACAGCCGCATTGACTGCACCCACCGCAAACACTTCTCTTGACTGTGCGCTGTGCGAGAGGGTTATCACTTCATCGTGACCTGCGAAAATTATGTCGTGTTCGCCCACGATTGTGCCGCCGCGTATAGCGTGCATACCGATTTCCTCTTTCTCGCGAGGACGGCGAACAGAATGGCGGTCATAGACATAGTGCATTTTTCCGTCAAGCTCTTCGTTTATCGCTTCGGCAAGCATAATTGCCGTGCCGGACGGAGCGTCTTTCTTCTGGTTGTGGTGCTTCTCGACAATCTCGATATCGAACTGACCGCCCAACACCTGAACCGCTCTCTTTGCGAGGTCGGCGAGCAGGTTTATGCCAAGCGACATATTGAACGTGAAGAAAATCGGGATCTGCGCCGCAGCAGCCTCTATCTGCGCGCGCTCCTCATCGGAATAACCCGTTGTTGCGAAAACCGCAGGAACGTTGTTCATCTTGCAGTAGGACAACAAATCGGAAAGCGCAGAGGGGTGCGAGAAATCTATGATAACATCGGGGGTTTCCTGCAAATCGAAAACGCTTTTGAACACGGGGAACTCAGCGTACTTCTCCCCCGTTACGTCAACGCCTGCAACCACCACACAGTCATCACGCTTCTCAACAAGCGAATAAATCACACGTCCCATTCTTCCGCAAGCACCTGATATACAAATCCTTGTCATTAAAAATCCTCCGTATTATGTCAGCCGCCGCATTACACTTTATTCACAAGTCCAAGCTCGCTCATAGCGGCTTTCAGCTTGTTCTTCATCTCATCGCTCATCGAGCAGAGCGGCAGTCTGCATTCGCCTGCCTTGAAGCCGAGAATATTCAGCGCTTCCTTGACGGGAATAGGGTTCACGTCCATAAACATCGCCTTATCAAGTGCGTACAGCTGCTTTGCGATTTCCAGAGCCTCTGCGTGTCTGCCCTCAAGGTAATATGCAATCTCGTTGTGCTTCATAAGCGGTGCAACGTTAGATGTAACGGAAATCAGACCCTTGCCGCCGAGCGCAAGACATGCCAGAGCGTCATCATCGTTGCCAGAATACACGTCAAGGTCGGTGTATGTCGCAAGTGCCATCATAACGCTCATATTTGCGCTTGCTTCCTTTACGGCGGTGATATTCTTATGCTTTGCAAGCTCGATATAAGTATCAACCGAAATGTTGCAGCCTGTTCTTGACGGCACGTTGTAAAGCATAACAGGGATATCCACAGCGTCTGCCACAGCAGTAAAGTGCTTTACAAGTCCACGCTGCGACGCCTTGTTATAATACGGTGTAACGTGAAGCAGCGCGTCTGCGCCCAGACGCTGCGCTTCCTTTGAAAGCTCGACTGCATAGGCGGTGTCATTGCTTCCTGCGCCAGCGATTACAGGCACTCTGCCATTGACGTGCTGTATACCTCTGCGGATAACTTCAACGTGTTCCTCATCGGTCATGGTAGCCGACTCGCCCGTTGTGCCGCAGATTACAAGTGCGTCAATCTTGTTGTCTATCTGATAATCAATAAGGCGAAGAAATTCGTCATAGTTGATGGTGCCGTCCGCATTCATCGGAGTGGCAATGGCTGTTGCGCAGCCTGTAAAAATAGTCTTGCTCATAATAATCCCCTTTCACGGAATAAAGGCATAGCCGCACAAAGAACACCCTGCGTCTTTGTGCGGTGCTTCCTCAAAAATCGGGAAATCAGTCAAGATAACCCTTTGCAGCAAGCAGTTCAGCCATTTCAACAGCGCCGCCTGCAGCACCTCTTAATGTGTTGTGGGAAAGGCAAACGAACTTGTAGTCATACTGTGTGTCAGGGCGCAGTCTGCCGATAGAGATAGCCATACCGCCCTCAAGGTTGCGGTGAAGCTTGGTCTGCGGCATATTGTCCTCTTCAAAGTAGTTGAGGAACTGCTTCGGAGCAGACGGAAGCTTGAGTGCCTGCGGCTCTGCAGCGTACTCCTTCCAGATCTGCTTGATTTCTTCGATGGTAGGCTTATTCTCAAAGCGAACGAATACAGCGGCAAAGTGACCGTTGGACACGGGAACACGCAGACACTGTGTTGTGATGCTGGG
>CAZTRH010000069.1:0-9374 GCA_964616605.1 uncultured Ruminococcus sp. | reverse complement strand
GCTTTTGGCGTTCTTTTGCGAAGCAAAAGCGACCTGCCATTAGGGCAGGTCGAGCCAAAAACGCAAAACCGACAAACGAAGTTTGGCGGGTAGCCCAAACCCATTTTTTGATAAATCAACATAAAAATGAGGTTTGTCGACAAACTGAACTCCCCTACAATCTCTTGTAGGGGAGTTGCTGTTATTCAAGCTCGAATGCGCCTGTGTACAGTCGGTAATACTGACCCTTTTCGGCTATCAGTTTATCGTGGCTGCCACGTTCGATTATCTTGCCGTGGTCGAGTACCATTATTACATTGGAGTCCATGACCGTTGAGAGGCGGTGCGCAATGACGAAAACTGTTCTGCCTTTCATCAATGCGTCCATTCCTGCCTGTACTATCGCTTCGGTTCTGGTATCAATGGAGCTTGTCGCTTCATCAAGTATCATTACGGGTGGGTCGGCTACTGCCGCTCTTGCGATGGACAGCAACTGACGCTGACCTTGTGAAAGCTCGCTGCCGCCGCCGTGAAGCACGGTGTTGTAGCCTTCGGGGAGCATATGAATGAAGCCGTCTGCATTCGCAAGCTTTGCGGCTGCGATACACTCTTCATCGGTGGCATTGGGTTTGCCGTAACGGAGGTTATCCATTACCGTTCCTGTGAACAGGTTTACGTCCTGAAGAACTACTCCGAGTGAACGGCGAAGGTCGGCTTTCTTTATCTTGTTGATGTTGATGCCGTCATAGCGGATTTTTCCATCGTCAATATCGTAAAAGCGGTTGATGAGGTTGGTAATCGTGGTTTTGCCTGCGCCCGTTGCTCCTACGAACGCTATCTTCTGACCCGGCGTTGCGTAAAGGTCGATATTGTGCAATACCGTTTTTTCGGGAACATATCCGAAATCTACATCGTCCATCACGATATCGCCTTTGACTTCGGTGTAGGTGAGTGTACCGTCCGAATGGGGGTGCTTCCATGCCCAGATGTGAGTGAGTTCGTCTGTTTCGACAAGCTCGCCGTTTTCGTACTTCGCATTGACGAGAGTAACATAGCCATCGTCCTTTTCAGGATCTTCGTCAAGCAGTGTGAAAATTCGCTCTGCGCCTGCCATTGCCATTGCAACGGAATTAAGCTGCTGCGAAATCTGTCCGATAGGTCCGATGAAGCTTCTTGAAAGCTGGAGGAATGCGGCAATTGCGCCAAGCTTTAAAACATTTACTTCAAAGCACGCAACGTTTGTAACTTCGTTTATTGCGAGATAACCGCCCACAATTGCAAGAACTACATACAGGAGATATCCAAGACAGTTGTTTGTCGGCATAAGGATATTTGCATAAGCGTTGGCTTTGCAGGTGTTTTCGCAAAGGTCGGAGTTTTTGCCGTTAAACGCTTCTTTGGTCTTATCTTCACGGCAGAACACCTTGATTACACGCTGACCGTTAATCATTTCCTCAATATAGCCGTTTACATCGGCAACGGAACGCTGCTGCGCCATAAAGTATTTTCCGGACTTTCCTGCGACTGTTGCAGTGATACACAGCATAAACACAAGGAATAATATTACCACAAGCGTAAGCCACACTGATACCGACAGCATCGAAGCGAATACGGCAATTATCGTGACAGCCGAGGAAATTGCCTGCGGCAAGGACTGTGAGAGCATCTGCTCCATGGCGTCTGCGTCATTTGTGTAAAAGCTCATTACATCGCCGTGGCTGTGCGTGTCGAAATAGCGGATAGGCAGCGACTGCATATGCGAGAACATATCTTTTCTGATTGTGCGAAGTACGCCTTGCGCTACGGTTGCCATTATTCTGTTGTAAATGAGCGTTGCGAGTGCGCCTGCTATAAACAGCACGGCTATTTTGCAGATTGCGCTGAGCAGTCCCGAATAATCGGGGTTTTCAGTGCCGACAAGCGGCAGAATATAATCGTCTATGAGCGTTTCAAGAAACAGCGAGGAAGCGACTGACGCTACTGAAGTCAGCAGTATGCACACTACAACTGCGATAAGATGCGGTGTGTAGGGCTTTAAGAACGAAAACAGCCGCTTTATTGTTTTGCCGTTTACTTTTGTGGGGACTCTTGCACCCTTCGGGGGGCGCATTGCTCTGTTATCAGCCATTTGCGTTCACACCTTCTTCCTTATTGAGATTTACTGAGGACTGTTCCTTGGTTTTATCGGAACTTTTGGTCTGAGAATCGTAGATTTCACGGTAAATGCCGCCGTTTGCGTAAAGCTCATCGGGAGTGCCGAATTCAACGATTTTTCCGTTATCCATTACGATTATCTTGTCGGCGTCCTCAACGCTTGAAGCACGCTGGGTGATGATAAGCTTGGTGGTGTCGGGGATTTCTTCACGGAACGCTTTGCGGATTGCGGCGTCGGTTTTGGTGTCTACTGCCGAAGTGGAGTCGTCAAGTATGAGGATTTTCGGCTTTTTGAGCAAGGCTCTGGCGATACACAGTCTTTGTTTCTGACCGCCCGATACGTTTGTTCCGCCCTGTTCAATATGGGTGTCGTATTTGTCGGGGAAGCCTTGGATAAACTCGTCTGCACACGCAAGGCGGCATACTCTCTGCACTTCCTCATCGCTTGCGTTTTCATCGCCCCAACGGATATTTTCGGAGATTGTGCCGCTGAACAGCACATTCTTCTGAAGTACCATTGCAACACCGCTGCGCAGTGCTTCGATGTTATAATCACGGACATTCTCGCCGCCGACAATCACTTCGCCTTCGGTTGTATCGTACAGACGGGGTATCATCTGCACGAATGTGGATTTGGACGAGCCTGTGCCGCCGATAATGCCTATTGTTTCGCCCGAATTTATCTTTATGCTGATGTGGTCGAGCGCACTGCTGTCGGCGGTCTTGTGGTATTTGAACGAAACGTTTTTAAATTCAACAGAGCCGTCTTTCACTTCTGTAAGGTTGCGTTCGCCGTCTGTGATGTCGCTGTGTTCGTTCAGGACTTCAACAACACGGTCGGCACTTGCCTTGGACATTGTGAGCATTACGAAAATCATCGAGAGCATCATAAGACTCATCAAAATCTGTGTTGTGTAGGTGAACAGTGATAAAATGCCGCCTGTTGTAAGTCCAAGAGCCTCGTTGTTGCCGCTTGCGACAACTTCGTGCGCACCAAACCACGAAATAAGCAGAATGCAGGCATAAACGCAAAGCTGCATTGTGGGAGCGTTGAATGCAACGGTTTTCTGCGCTTTGGTGAAGAGCGTGAATATCCTGTCGGATACTGCTCCGAACTTGCTCTTTTCGTGATCTTCACGGACAAAGCTCTTTACAACACGGATACCACGGATATTCTCCTCGACAACTTCATTCAGATCGTCGTATGCGGTAAAGGTCTTTCGGAATATCGGGAAAGCCACCTTGATGATAAGTGCAAGCACTACGGCAAGCAACGGGATCACCGCAAGGAATACCATGGAGAGCTTTGGACTGGTTCTGTACGAGAATACGAATGCGAAAATAAGCATTGAGGGTGAGCGGAACATAATTCTCGTAATCATCTGGAAAGCCATCTGCACGCGCTGTACATCAGTGGTAAGACGTGTTACAAGGCTTGCGGGTGAGAATTTGTCGATGTTTGAGAAACTGTAATTCTGGATATTGTAAAACATATCCTCGCGCAGGTTTCTTGCAAACCGTGAGCTGGCACGAGATGCGGTATAGCCTGCTGTTGCTCCGAAAAACAGCGCAACCAGCGTCTGAACCGCAAGGATTATTCCGTATTTCGTTACAACTGCCATATTTCCGACTTCAATTCCATCGTCAAGCAGTGTTTTCATAACGCTTGGAATAGACACTTCGACAAGAGTTTCCAATAATACGAAAATCGGCGTGAGTATTGCGGGGATTTTCGCATCACGGATACACTTTGAAAGTGTTTTTAACATACAATCACTTCTTTCTTTAATTCTTTGTTCAATTTGATACTATATAATGATAAATCAAATAATTTTAAATGTCAATAGGTTTTGTGTGAAACTTCGGTGAAAACTCCTCAGTTGTGGCTTATACTGCACAATGTGAAGCAAAATTGTTGAAAAACTAAAAAAGGAAATGATTTGCCGCTATGACTGATAATACATACCATGTAAAAATAAAAAAATAGCAGGCGACTTTTTTCTGAACCAAAAAACTATTGAAAAAATTTTCTGACTGTGATATAATAAATTTTAGTATATGGGTTTCGTTCAGAACACCCGAACAACAAGGAGGACTCTTTATATAATGTATAAGATAGTCAGAAAAAAAGTGCTTAATCCTACTGTAACGCTTATGGATATTGAAGCGCCTATGGTTGCCGCTAAGGCTGAACCGGGTCAGTTCATTATTCTGCGTGTGGACGAGGAGGGCGAGCGTATTCCCCTTACTGTTGCGGATTTCGACCGTGAAAAGGGAACTATTACTATCATCTTCCAGATCGTGGGAGCTACTACCGAAAAACTCAACCACTTAAACGAGGGTGAGTGTATTCACGACTTCGTGGGTCCTCTTGGTGTGCCTTCTCACACTGACGGACTGAAGAAAGTCGCTGTCGTAGGCGGCGGCGTGGGCTGCGCTATTGCATACCCTATCGCTAAGAAGCTGCATAATCTCGGTTGTGAGGTTCATTCTATCGTTGGTTTCAGAAATAAGGACCTTGTTATTCTTGAGGACGAGTTCTCTGCCGTTTCTGACGAACTGAAGATTATGACAGATGACGGTTCTCACGGAACTAAGGGTCTTGTAACTGACGCTCTGAAGGCTCTTATTGACGCCGGAAATCAGTATGACGAGGTTATTGCAATAGGCCCGCTTGTTATGATGAAGTTTGTGTGCAAGCTGACTAAGGAATATAACATAAAGACTGTTGTATCTATGAACCCCATTATGATCGACGGTACGGGTATGTGCGGCGGCTGTCGTCTTACCGTTGGCGGAGAAACTAAGTTTGCGTGTGTTGACGGTCCTGACTTTGACGGTCATCTCGTTGATTTTGACGAGGCTATGGAACGTGGCTCGATGTACAGAGAGTTCGAGCAGCGCAAGCGCGAAGAAGTATGCAATCTGTTCAAGGGGGTAAACTGATATGCCGAATATGAGTTTAAAGAAAAATGAAATGCCTGCTCAGGAGCCGAATGTCCGCAACAAGAACTTTTCTGAGGTTGCACTGGGATATACCGAAGAACAGGCACTTGACGAGGCTGAACGCTGCCTTAACTGCAAGAACAAACCCTGCGTAGGCGGTTGCCCCGTTTCTATTGATATTCCTGCGTTTATCGCAAAAATCCGTGAAAAAGACTATGAGGGCGCTTATCAGATTATATCTCAGAGCAGCTCGCTTCCTGCTGTGTGCGGAAGAGTATGCCCTCAGGAAAGTCAGTGCGAAAGCAAGTGCGTCCGTGGAATAAAGGGCGAGCCTGTCGCTATCGGCAGACTGGAGCGTTTTGTTGCGGACTGGCATAATGCGCATTCCACAGAAGCTCCGAAAATTCCTGAGAAAAACGGTCACAAGTGTGCTATCATCGGTGCGGGTCCATCGGGTCTTACCTGTGCAGGCGACCTTGCCAAGATGGGTTATGATGTGACTGTATTCGAGGCACTTCACCTTGCAGGCGGTGTGCTGGTATACGGTATTCCCGAATTCAGACTGCCGAAGTCTATTGTTCAGCATGAGGTTGATAACCTCAAGGCTCTGGGCGTTACTATCAACACAAACGTTGTAGTGGGAAGAACAATAGAGGTTGACGAGCTGTTTGAACAGGGCTATGAGGCTATCTTTATCGGTTCGGGCGCAGGTCTGCCGAGATTTATGAATATCCCGGGTGAGAATCTCAAGGGCGTATATTCTGCAAACGAATTCCTTACAAGAGTAAACCTTATGAAGGCTTACAAGGAAGGCTCTGATACTCCTATCAAGAAGAATACATCTGTTGCGGTTGTCGGCGGCGGCAACGTTGCTATGGACGCTGCACGCTGTGCAAAGCGTCTGGGCGCAGAGAACGTATACATAGTATATCGTCGTGGTCTGGAGGAAATGCCTGCCCGTAAGGAAGAAGTTGAACACGCAATGGAAGAGGGCATTATATTCAAGACCCTCAACAATCCTATTGAGATACTCGGTGATGAACACAAGTTTGTTACAGGTATGAAGTGTATTGAAATGGAACTGGGCGAGCCTGACGCAAGCGGCAGACGCAGACCTGTTGAGAAGCAGGGCAGCGAGTTTGTGCTTGATGTTGACTGTGTGGTAATGTCGATAGGTACTTCTCCCAATCCGCTTATCAGAAACACCACAAAGGGTCTTGACACCAACAAGCACGGCTGCTTTATCGCAGACGAGGTTGGTCAGACTTCGAGAGAGGGAGTATTCGCAGGCGGCGACGCTGTGACAGGCGCTGCAACTGTAATCCTCGCTATGGGCGCAGGAAAAACTGCGGCTAAGGCAATGGACGAATATATCCAGTCGAAGAACTGAGAATAAATTGATGATTTAATAAAGTGCGGAGCGGTATGTTCCGCACTTTGTATTTAATGATGATAGCGTACGGCAGTATGTTCGACGGAAGAACGATTTTTCAAACGCAGGCGGGGGACGAAAAACATTATAATTATCAAGAATTGTATTGCTTGTACTCTAAACTAAATTTATATGTGAAAATTCATAAAAAATGATTATTTCACTTGACAATTGTACTTTATTGTGCTAAAATAAGGGAAAGCATACAATAATTGCACGCATAAGCAAGGATTATTCCGGCTATTACCCCGGTTTAATTATGCGGCAGCTGCTTGAAATCAGGAGGGACAATTATGATCATAAACGATGAAAAGAAAGAGATCCTTTATAAGGCTGTTATGAGCTTGAAAACCAAAGAGGAATGTGCGGCTTTCTTCGAGGATCTTTGCACTCCACAGGAGCTGAATGCCATTGTTCAGAGATTGGAAGTAGCGAAGCTTCTTGCAGAGGGAAAAGTTTACAAGGATATTGTGGAGGCGACCCATGCTTCAACCGCAACCATTTCCCGCGTGAACAAGACACTGAGCTATCAGGCAACAGGCGGCTATAAGACTGTACTGGACAGACTTGAGGGAAAAGAATGAACGGGTACGGCGAATTTGCTTATGCATATGACGCTTTGACTTTTAATGTACCGTATGATGAGATTGCAAAATATTATACTGATATTATACGGAGCCTGACAGATGGGAAACGACTGTTGGATATGGGATGCGGTACGGGCAATCTCACTGTCAGACTTGCCAAAGCAGGTTTTGACGTGATAGGGCAGGACGCTTCTGAGGATATGCTGGCTTTTGCGGCGCAGAAATCGTCAGATGTTTTCTGGATTTGTCAGAGTATGACTGAAACAGAAATAGGAGAACCGGTTGATGTAGTTGTGTCGACTCTGGATAGTGTAAATCATCTGGATAGCGCCGATGATATTGCCAAGTGTTTTTGCTGTGCCGCACAGAGCCTTTGCAGCGGCGGTGTGTTTGTGTTCGATGTCAATACCGTTTATAAACACAGGGAAGTGCTGGGCAATAACACTTTCGTTTATGATGTGGACGGAGTGTACTGCGTATGGCAGAATGAATACTCGCAGGAGAACAGCAGAGTGAGCATAAGTCTTGACTTGTTCTTTGAAGAGGAAGAGGAGTCGTATTCACGGGGGTATGAGGGATTCAGCGAGATTGCTCTGACAAATGATGAATATTCGGATTTGCTGCAAAAGGCAGGGTTTGAAGTTGTGATGGTGCGTGAATATCTGACGGATAATTTGCCAGACGAAAATAGCGAAAAACTGCTAATTGCTGCACGGAAATTATAAGTCTGTATAAATAATAATGTAATAGGGGCAGAACAAGATGGGAAAGATAGTAAGAGCGCTTTCGGAAGATGGAAGCGCATTGTGCGCTGCAATAGACAGCACTGATATAGTAAACGAGATAGCTTGTATGCATAATGCAACACACGCTGTGCAGGCGGCGTTAGGAAGAATGGCATCAGCTGCAGCGCTTATGGGCTGTATGCTGAAGTATCCAAATGATAAGCTGACGCTGAGGATAAATGGAGGCGGTCCGTGCGGAACGCTTACGGCTGTGGCAGACTATAAGGGAAATGTGAAATGCTGCGCAGGAAACCCTATGGCAGACGCTGAAGATGTGGAAACACTTGTGGGAAGCGATGGAACGCTTACTGTAATTAAAGATCTGGGACTGAAAGAACCGTATGTCGGTCAGATACCGCTTGCAACGGGAAATATAGCAAGGGCATTGACAGAATACTTTTCGATAAGCGAACAGCTGCCCACAATATTTGAAATGGGTATGGTGTTTGGCGAAAGCGGAGTTACAAAAGCAGCAGCGTATATGCTTCAGGCGGTGCCGCCTATTACCGAAAAAACAATAGCAAAGCTTGATGAAAACCTTTCAAGGCTTGATGGTGTAACTCAGATGCTCGAAAACGGAAAGTCACCCGAAGATATTGCACTGGAGGCATTATCGGGACTGGGCGGAGAAGTACTGGATAAGTGGGAAGCGACATATAAGTGCGACTGTTCGAGAGAGAGAACAGAAGGGATACTGATATCATTGGGAAGAAAAGAAATCGAAAGATTGATATCAGAGCAGGAAACAACAGAAGTGTGTTGTCATTTTTGCAATAAGAAGTATAGATTTTCAACAGAGGATATGTATAAATTGCTAAAATAAGAAAATTTTAAATTTTTTTTAAAAAACCTATTGACTTTTCAAAGCAAATGTAGTATAATACAATAGTCGTCGGGAAGAACGGAAACAAAACACACTGAAGTGTGGCGTTGCTGATGGTAAAGACGGCTGGCTTCGAGAAGTCAAAAAAGGTTTAAAAAAAATAAAAAAAATTTTTAAAAACCTCTTGACAAATCAAAAAGAATGTGATATAATTAAATAGTTGTCACGAACGAATGAAATTCGGAAGTTTAGCTCAGCTGGGAGAGCATCTGCCTTACAAGCAGAGGGTCGGGGGTTCGAGCCCCTCAACTTCCACCAAACAAGCGTGTTTGCGAGGAAAACTTCGGGAATGCGCATATGGCCTGGTAGTTCAGTTGGTTAGAACGCCGCCCTGTCACGGCGGAGGTCGTGGGTTCGAGTCCCATCCAGGTCGCCAATTATCACTATGATGATAAAGTTACTGCTAAGAGCAGGGAGATGCCTCTGTAGCTCAGTTGGTAGAGCAGGGGACTGAAAATCCCCGTGTCGTTGGTTCGATTCCGACCGGAGGCACCAACCGAATTTTCAAGAATGAAGTTGGCTTGCTGATGTTCAGATCTTAGTAATTCGGTTAATTGCGGATTTAGCTCATCTGGTAGAGCGCCACCTTGCCAAGGTGGAGGTAGCGA
>CAZTRH010000068.1:0-9386 GCA_964616605.1 uncultured Ruminococcus sp. | reverse complement strand
CAGCACTACTAAGTTCGGTTCGCAGGCTTGGGGACATCTTGCCTAAGTTATAAATCCTTATATGCAAGGTTCTGCAGAGAATGGTTGTACGGTCTTAAACGGGTTACGATCTTTACAGCTTTCTTATTTATATATAACTATAAATTACATTTGGGGAAGTAAAAAATGGAAATGCCTTTTAAGCCCAATACGGGCAAAAAACTTGTTATATCAACGGAATACGGCGATTACGCACGTTTTCCTGTAAAAACTCATGTTATAACCAAAGACGATGTACTGGAAGATGTTCTTGACAAGTATGTCAAGGATTATATTCAGGACGGCGACACAGTCATAATGTCGGAAAAGATTGTGGCTATTTCACAGGGACGTGCGTTCCCCGTAGAGGAAATAAAAGTAAGCCGTCTGGCACGCTTTTTATCAAAGTTTGTGGTGCGCACAAACTACGGCATAGGACTGGCAATGCCCGAAACAATGGAACTTTGCGTCCGTGAAGTCGGCAGACCAAAGGTTATTTTTGCAGCTGCCTGCGCCGCCATTGGAAAGGTTTTCGGCAAGAGAGGCGTGTTCTACAACATTTGCGGAATGAAAGCACGCGCAATTGATGGTCCATGCGACTGCACCCTGCCTCCGTACAACCATTATGCGAAGATGGCGCCCGATAAACCTGACGAGGTTTCGGCAAGGCTTTCAAAGCACTTGGGCGTAAACGTAGTTATTATTGACGCAAACGACCTTGGCGCAAACGTTCTGGGAAAACCCTCAAAAGAATATGACGAGAACTTTGCAATTAAAGTATTCGGCGATAATCCTCTTGATCAGTGCGATCAGCAGACTCCTATCGCCATTGTAAGAAGTGCAGAAAAGGTTGTCGATTCCGAAAACAACGAACAGCCCGAACAGAGCGGTGAATAAGCGCAGACAAATATTATCAGCGCAGCGTTATCCGCTGGTATATGACATTCAAGAAAGGACGGATTCATTATGACAGTAGGTAATACAGCAAAATTGCAAGTCAATATGGCGCAGGTACAAACTAAGTACGGCGATCAGCTTAACAGCATAAAGACCAAATATGCAAGCAAGTATGAAGGCTCATCTGAGGCACTTGACAAACTGCTCAGCAGCAAGGCGCTCAAAAATAAAAGCGACGAGTTCCGCACCCAATTCAGCAGCTTATACAAGAGCATTTACAACATTTCCGATGACAGCGACAGTTCTGACTCTGCAAGCACAGCGCAGTCTGTCAAAACTTCGTCCTCAGCCGCAGGCAGTGCTGCGCAAAGCGTCAAGTCTTACGCAAACTCGCTGAAATACGGTGGTGAAATTGACACAGACGCTTACAAAAAACAGGCTCAGAGTTTCGTGGACAGCTATAACGCCATGGTGGATAAAGTCGGAAATTCCGACAATCAGCAGATTCTTCAGAAGGGTGTGCTGATGGTAAACACCGCAAAGGTTTATTCCGGTGCTCTTGAGCGTGCAGGCATGACTCTGGGTTCTGATAACAAGCTCACACTCAGCAGCGATCTTTCAAAAGTTTCGGCAACTGATGTAAAATCCACGTTTGGCACAAACGGCTTTTCGGATAAGGTTATCCAGAAGGCAGGTCAGATAAATCAGCTTTCGGGCGGTTCGGGAGTATTTGCCCCGAATTACACAGGCAGCGTAAGCGGCTCAGGAAGTTCCGCTTCAACAGACAAGATTGATAATGCAGCAGCGCTTAAAGTCACAGCCCAAGATGTTAAGAACGCTTCTTCTGCTATAACCGATTTTGCAAAGGGACTTGCAGATGGTGATAAGTTTGACGCCGAGAAGTATGCCGATACCGCAGAAAAGTTTGTCGAAAGCTTCAACAAGATGCTGGACGAAGCCGAAAAATCCGACAAGACTTCCGTTAATCAGAAAGGCTCTATACTTGAAAACACTGCCTCTGCTTACAAACACGCTCTTAAGCGTGCAGGTATTGAGTTTGGCTCTGACAACAGACTGACTATTGCCGATGATATCAAGAATAAAACCGCATCTGATGTAAAGTATGCGTTTGGTTACGGTGGATTTGCTGACAAGGTATCGCAGAAAGCCTCTCAAATCTCTTCCCTTGTAGGAAGCGCAAAGGAAATGGGATACAATTCCAACAGTACATACAATTACGCTTATACGTCAGGCGCGTTGTACAGCGTTTACGCTTAAAACCAACATTCAATTCAATAAGGGGCATGCCCCGTCATTTAACGTGGCCGTACCGAACGAGTTCGGCACTGGGCGTATCGAATTCGTTCGACGCTATTGCGTTCCCTGCTGAATGGTAAATGGAGCGTTTTGTGCTTTGCACATAATGCGCCCGTGCGCCTAAAGCCCGTACTGAACTTCGTTCAGCACTACTAAGTTCGGTTCGCAGGCTTGCGGACATCTTGCCTAAGTTATTCTTCCCCTGCCAAAACGGCAGGGGATTTGTTTTTTTATCAAATAGAAAAGATAAAAAACTATTCCGCAATGTCATAAAAATTGCAAAAACAGTTGATTTTCAGAAAGAAATGTGATAGAATTAAAGTGAGTGGGATTAATTTGCAAATAATCATCATTCGTTTCTGTTTTACATAAAACGATAAATCAAAAATTTTCCGAAAGTCCCACGGGAAGGTTATCAATATGGCGAGATTTGAAAATCAACATTTGATGAGTGCGCTTGCAGGCGAGATATCACGAGTTATCAAGGGCAAGGACGACGCACTGCTTATTGTTATTACTGCGCTGCTTGCACAAGGACATATACTAATCGAGGACGTACCAGGCGTCGGAAAAACCACTCTTGCGATGGCGCTTGGAAAGGCTACCGGACTTCAGTTCCGCCGCGCACAGTTCACTCCTGACGTTATGGCTTCCGATATTACAGGCTTTACAATGTATAACAAAGAAGAAAGCGAGTTTGAATACTGCGATGGTATGGTTATGACAAATATTCTGCTTGCAGATGAAATCAATCGTACCTCCCCGAAAACGCAGTCCGCTCTTCTGGAAGCAATGGAAGAACATCGTGTAACTGTAGATGGCATTGTACACGAGCTCCCCTATCCGTTCATGGTTATAGCAACGCAGAACTCCCAAGGGTATGTAGGAACGTTCCCACTGCCCGAAGCACAGCTTGACCGATTTATGATGAAAATCAGTATGGGATACCCCACAGTTGCCGAAGAAGCCAGAATTATGATGGACAGGCTTCAGGGTAACCCTGTCGGCAAAGTAAAGAACGTTATGTCAACAGATCAGCTGGAAGAATGCATTGAGGATATAAACCATATCAACTTTGCGGAAAGTCTGTGCAAGTACGTTGCAGAGTTATCCGCCGCCACTCGTTCTCACCCTGCGGTTGCTCTTGGCGTTTCTCCCAGAGCGTCAATAGCTCTCATGAAAGCGTCCAGAGCGCTTGCATATCTCTTCGGTCGCGATTACGTAACGCCCGAAGACATAGTTCGCTTGCTTATGCCTGTTTTCGGTCACCGCATAGTTCTGCGGCAGGAAACCAGAGTAAACAAAAAAACCGTGCGTTCTGTACTTGAGGACGTGGTATCCTCAGTAACGCCGCCTATGAAAAGAAGCTGAACGATGCTGAAGAACCGAATTATTTACGCTATCGCAGTATCGTCATGCTTTGCATTTTCTATGATGTACGAAAGCAAAATTTCGGCGGTTATGTTAGCGGCTGTAATTATATATCCCTTTGCAGCGGCGCTTCTGACGGCAATTCAGCTGTTATCGCTGAAAGCGGATTTTTCCGAAAGACGCCTTGTGTGCGATAAATGCACGCCGTTTGATTATTTCATAACCGTGAAAAACGGCTCTGTTATACCATGCGTGCCTATGGAACTTATCTGCACGATACCTTCTCCCGATAACGGACGTATCGTAAAGAAACGAATGTATATTTCTTTAGCCCCGCTTGCCGCAGCAACTCTGTCAGTGACAGGAAAGCATTTGTACCGTGGCTGCTACACTGCTTCGATAGACCGTATTGCGGTTTCAGATCCACTGAGGATAATCCGCATTTCAAAGAAAGCTCAAAAGCAAATGACAATGGTATTTTTTCCCAGAAAGCTGTCTTTGGAAGATGTGGAATTTGCCTGCGCAGGCGAACAGGATTTCACAAAACCAAGCTCTGTTATAGCAGATAAAGACGATTTTTCGCACGTTCGGGAATACCACAACGGAGAAAACATTCAGCTTGTTCACTGGAAGCTATCCGCAAAACAAGACGAACTTATGCTGAAGCAGTATGACAGCGTCAGCGACAGGAGAGCTATGATAATTTGCGGCTGGAGCGGTGACAACGGCGACACATATCTGCGTACAGACATAATTATTGAAACCGCTGTCGCTTTTGCCGATGCATTGCTGAGAAACGATGTCAAAACAATTGTACAGCCGGGAAAAGCGGCTGAATATCAGAATATTCCAATAACAAACAGAGCGGAGTTTGAAAGTTTCTTTGATGTGATGTCAGTGCTGCCTGCCGTATCAGACAGCACCCACGAAGAATTTATCGAGCTTGTATCCAGAAGCAATTCAAGCGGTGCGGCAGCAATGGTTCTGATAACATCTGAACTTTCGGAAAAACTGCTTATGTACGCTGAGGAAATGACAAAATCAACGTCCGTTTATCTGGCTTATGTCAATATTGCCTCGCGACATGTTGATAAACAACTATATTCAAAGCCGTATCAGTTCTTTAATATATGCGGTTCGGGACAGGAAGCACTGAAATTGGCGGCAGCAATGGCAAAACAATAAAATTGCAAACAAGCGTTTTCGCTTGAATAATAAATGACAGGAGGAAATCAGCAATGGATATTAAAGCAAAAATTGAAGAGGTTGCAGCAAAGATTAAATCAGACGATAATTTCGCTGCAAAATTCAAGTCAAATCCCGTAAAGGCAGTAGAAGACGTTCTGGGCGTAGATCTGCCTGACGATGTTATCAACAAGATCATTGACGGCGTTAAAGCGAAAATCAACGTTGACGACATAGCCGACAAGGTTGAAGACATCAAGGGCAAACTTGGCGGACTTTTTGGAAAATAAGTTCTTTCCCCCTTTTTTAAAAAAGGGGGTTCTGCATTTTTTCCGACAAAATGCCTTGACATAAAACAGAAAATGTGATAGAATAAATCCGTGGCGTTATACACAGCTTTGAAACACATTATCTGCAATCAATTTATCACCGGAAAACACAATTTTACAAGGGGATTTACCCACTTTATCAATTGAGGAAAAAAATTATGAATATCTCAGTTATTATCCCAACCTACAACCCATCGGAAAAACTTATATCCGTAATCAACGGACTGATTGACTACGGCTTTAAATCAATCATCGTCATTGACGACGGCAGCCGACAGGATTGTCAGCATATCTTTACAGAAGCTGAAGGCATCACAGGCTGCACTGTGCTTCATCACGAAGAAAACAAAGGCAAGGGCAGAGGACTTAAAACAGGCTTTAACTATGTTCTTGAAAATATTCCCGACTGTAACGGCGTTGTTACAACAGACGACGATGGTCAGCACACACCGCAGGATATACTCCGCTGTGCAGAGAAAATGATGGAGTGTCGGAAAGCAGTACTCGGTGCAAGAGATTTTTCAGGCGACAACGTGCCGCCCAAAAGCCGCTTTGGAAACAATACCACACGTCTGGTGTTCCGCTTGCTTTGCGGAATTAAGATTACCGATACGCAGACGGGACTTCGGGCTTTGCCGTTCTCATACCTAAGACCGCTTACCGAAATCAGCGGCGAACGCTTTGAATACGAAACAAATATGCTGCTTGAAATGAAGCGTATGGGACTTTCGTTCGAGGAAGTCACTATCGAAACTATTTACCTTGACGGCAACAGCGCAACTCATTTCAATCCGCTTACCGACTCTGTGAAAATATATGCGCAGATTTTGAAATATGCCGCAAGCTCGCTTATCTGCTCGCTTATTGATATCGGTATATTCACGCTCGTAAATATGCTGATAATAACTTACTTGGGCGAAAACGAAGCACTGCGCCTGTTTCTGGCAACCGCTATTGCCAGAATAATATCTTCGCTTACAAACTATCTGCTTAATCAGCGGGCAGTGTTCCGTTCAAAATCCTCCGCAAAGAAAACTTTTGTCAGATACTACATACTGTGCGCCGCACAGCTTGCCGCTTCATTCTTACTGGTAAAGGGTGCATGCCATCTGTTCAATATACCTGTAAACCTCTGGCAGTCGGTAATTAAGATTGTAGTAGATACGGTGCTTTTCTTCCTCAGTTACGGCATTCAGCGTGACTGGGTATATTCGGATAAGAAAATGGAGAAATAATAATGACAGGCACTTACACCAACGCAAATAAAAAAACTCGTCCAAGCAAAGGACAAATAATAAAAAACGTAATTCTCAGAATTATTCTTGCGCTGCTGACAGCAGTGTTAATCCTTGTAATAGCGCTTCTGGGAGTGGTTTTTGTATTTGAAAAAGGTCCGTCAAAAACAGCAAGAAATTTGTTTTGCATAACCTGCCTTGAAACAAGTGCAATGAAATTTGTGCCGTACATATTCCTTTCAAACGAGGAAGTGGACGCTATCACCTCGGCAAACACCATCATTTCCAATGACGAGCTTACCAATACAGACCTTATACAAATCCCGACAAAAACCGATGACAACACAGAGGGTAAAAAAGACGAAAACATTGACCCAGACGGGGACGGCATAGATATATTCGATGTAAAGGGCACTACATACAAAGGAAAGATGATGGTTGTTTACGATCCGTCACGAGTGTTTGTAGGAACTATCGACGAATTCGGAGAAGATATGGACGGCTCGAGAGTTGTGGATATGTGCCAGAAATATGGTGCGGTTGCCGGAATAAACGCAGGAGGCTTTCTGGATCAGGCAGGCAACTATCGTGGCGGTATGCCGTGGGGCGTGGTTATATCAGGCGGAGAGCTTCTTAATTCCTCACCCGAAAGCGCATGGGATATGGTGGGAATTACAAATGAAAACAAGCTTGTATGCGGATATATAAGAGTTCAGACAGCTTTGAATATGGGTGTGCGTGACGCCGTATGCTTCGGACCTACGCTTATAACAAATGGCGAACCTCGTGAACATCTGGGTTCAGGCAGCGGACTTAATCCGCGTGCTGCAATAGGTCAGCGTGCAGACGGAGCGATACTGCTGCTTACTATCGATGGCAGACAGTCAAACTCACTCGGCGCAAGCCTTACCGATGTCCGTGATGAGATGGAAAGATTCGGTGCAGTAAACGCATATAATCTGGACGGCGGTTCTTCGACAACGATGGTATATAACGCAGAGGTTCTCAACCAAAGTCCGTTTCTTATCGGTTACAGAAACATTCCGACATCAATCCTGGTAAAACCGCAGCAGTAAAACTATTTTCAAAGAGGAACATTCAATGAGCAATTCAACATCTGAGCAGCATACAGGCGCAAAAATTTATTTTTCGATTTACTTCACAATTGCGGGACTTCTTATTGCGGCAATAGTATTCGGACTTGTGAAACTGTGGGGATTTTTGAAAGAGTATGAATCCTCTCAGCAGTATCACGTCACAGACGCAATTCTTGCAGAGCTTAACGGCGGCGATTATACAAAGCTTGTCAACGGAGCAGACGCTGAAATCTCCGAATACGAAACAGAACAGATGCTTTACGAGCAGATTGCGTCACGCTATACAGGCGAGTTCACCTGCACCAAAAGCGGAAAATACAGCACGGACGACAACCCTGCATATATGATTAAATGCGGCGGCGAAAACACAGCGGTACTGTATCTGAAAAAAGACTCTATGACTTCGGAATATGGACTGGATATTTTCGGTTTTGATAAAATCACAGGAGTAACAGTTCAGAAAAACGAAAGCGCAAAAGTTACCATACCCAGCAATTGCAGCTTTACAATAAACGGATTTTCTCCGGAAGGGGAACTGTACCTGGAAGAACGCTTTTCACAAGCGTCACAATTCGGAGAATATCTCAACGGTCAGCCTACGATGCGCACTTATTCGTTCGGTGGACTGATGTTCCAACCCGAAATAAAAGTGTTTGACAAAAACGGCAGCCAAATTCCTGTAAAACTCGAAAACAAAGTATATTCCGCCGAACTCCCGACAACCGATACCACAGCCGCAGCGCAGGCAGAAGAATTTGCGTTTGAGTATGCAACAAAATATAACGAATACATATCTGACGATATCAGCTTTTCCGATATCACACCGTATATTATAAAAGGCACGGATCTGTATACAACGCTGCGCACTCTGGAAACGCAGTTTTACGGCTATCACACAGGTTATGAGTTCAGAAACAAGGAAATAGTATCCACAGTGCAGTATTCAGACACCTGTTTCTCGGTTGACTTGAAATATCAGCACATTCTGTTGAGATGGGGCAATGAGATCGTCTATGATGTATCGTACACAATTTTCGTTACAAAGACAGACGATGGCTGGAAAACATTGCAGCTTATCATAAATTAACCGCCATTATCGACATAAACAACACCGCCCTTTGGTGAAGGGCGGTGAATTTATTATCGGAACAAGGTATTGGGGCATTATTTAATCTTTTTCGTCCCTCTGGTACTTGCGATAAGCGAGAGGATATGCGGACGCTCAACGACAGTCTTAAAAATCACCACTCCGACTATCATAACCGCCAGCTCTCCGAGTGCCACAGTCCCCATGCCGAACCACAGCGGTTCGCCGTAAATATGAAGCTCCAGACCCACCATAACACCGTTTGTTATAACAGGCAGTACGGCAGAAAGATAAATATTCCTGCAATAATACATCAAAAAAGCTGCCGCCGCTGTTCCAAGCGTTCCGAAAATAATATCCAATCCGAAAGGACTTAAAAGATTTGCGATAAAACAGCCCATTGTCATACCCACTGCGTAATCTTTTCGGTAGAAGCACAGCAGCACCAGTATTTCCGAAAAGCGAAACTGCACCGCACCGAACGCAAGCGGCGACATCACAAGCGTCAGCATCGCATAAACAGCCGCCGAAACCGCTATTCTCGTAAGGTTCATAACACTCATAAATTCATTTTTTCGCATAAAAAAGCTCCTTGTTTTTTTACAATGGTTATCAAGAACAACATTGTATAAAATTTCCCACTCTGTCAATGCGCAAAAACAGCCGCAATAATACCGTTTCCGCAACAGCCTGTATTTTATTTTATCACATTCTGCTTCAGATGTCAACTGTTTTTTTAAATCATTGGGGCTTATTCAAGAATTATCCGCAGTAACAAAACACCCGTGCAAAACCCACGGGTGAGCTTATTATTGTTCTCATCGAATATTGTCGCAATTCGGAAGCTGCT
>CAZTRH010000067.1:0-9397 GCA_964616605.1 uncultured Ruminococcus sp. | reverse complement strand
CTTTATGTTTTTCGACATTCTGCAATATTTTTCCGCAATTATACAATCTTAATATTTCCGACAGCGGTTTTGATTACAAAAACCGCTGTTTTTTATTTGGAGTGATTCAGTTTGATTACAATAGTCGAGCCGATAGTTCAATAATCGTCATATTGTATTTTTTTAATATATTATACTATTTGATATTTCACAATTGGTGTCTATAATCCTCCTTGAATTATTCGGAATTTGAAAAAGCAATGGAATATCGCACTCTGAAACCACAGAAAATTCGACAAATTGTATTAGTATTCGGCAAAATTACAATCAGACAAATGATTATGTAAGCGAATATTTGCGGTTGTTATCGCAATTTTCGAAATTTGTTATTTTTTTACTTTTTTGTAATTTTTTTACTGAAAACCTCTTGCATTTATTTCCAGTTTATGGTAAAATACTATCATACGGAAGGACAACCAATATTATCCTGACGAAAGATAGCTGCTGCATGGTGAATATCACCGCAAATAATCAGATTTTTTGCAAAAAGGAAATAACTATGAACAGCAGCCATAAGCAGTTGCCGTATCTGTGCGGTATTGCAATAACAAAATTGGAGGACAACAAAATGAACAATCAAATCAAGGTACTTATCGGAAACGATTCCGCCGACTGCGGAATGGCATGGGCAGGCGCACTCAAAAACGCAGGAATGTATGCAATAACACGCCGCTGTGACGGAAACTCGGTGCTGAACTCCATCAAGTCCGAAGCGCCTGACGCCGCCGTACTGGAAGCCAGAATGCCATTCTGCGACGCTATTGAAGTTATCCGCAGACTTAAAGTTGAAAAGAAGTACGTCCCGAACGTACTCATCGTATCAAACAACGCCGACCCTAATCTTGAGCGTGAAGCCGCAGCACTCGGCGCAGCCTTTGCACTTAAACCAATAGACCCACAATTTCTTGTAAGCAAAATAAACCAGATGTGTGGGGTAAACCGAGAAGAAGAAACAAATTCTTCCGATGACACCGATCTCGAATACGCAGTTACAGAAATCATAAGACAAGTCGGAATCCCTGCACACATCAAAGGTTATCATTACCTTAGAACCGCCATTATGCTTTCCGTAAACAATGACGAGATGATAAACAGCATTACCAAGGTGCTTTATCCAACCGTTGCAAAGCAGTATCAGACCACAAGTTCCAGAGTCGAACGTGCTATTCGTCACGCTATAGAAATTGCTTGGGACAGAGGCGACATTGATGTTCTCACAAGCATTTTCAGCTATACTATACATACTTCCAAAGGCAAACCCACAAATTCAGAATTTATTGCACTCATTGCAGATCATCTGCGCCTTAAATTCAAACAGAAATCCAATAAGGTACAGTATGCGGCTTCATTAAGATAAAGTTTATAGCGAGCATAGATATAGACGTAAATATTAAAAAACTAATATCTGATATGCAAAAAATTTTATAAAATCTAAAAAAGCTCTTTACAAACGAGAAAAACTGTGATATAATGTTAGTTGTGTGGTTTTCACACAAAAATGAAATTCCGATTCACGGTTCTGAGGAATGCTTAAACTCCTATCCCGCTTCTGTGAATCAGGAGAATACAAACAAAGGAGCTTACTATGTTAAGAAAAGAAGAAAAAAACGCAGTAATCGAAGCTAACCGTATCCACGCAACCGATACAGGTTCGCCCGAAGTTCAGATCGCAATTCTCACCAAGAGAATTAACGAGCTTACCGAGCATATGAAGGTTCACAAGAAGGACTTCCACTCCAACCGTGGACTGCTCAAGATGGTAGGTCGCAGAAGAAATCTTCTCAACTACCTCCAGAAGAAGGATATTGAGCGTTATCGCGCAATCATCGCAAAGCTCGGTCTGAGAAAGTAAGACAAAGATGGCGGTTGGCAGTCCTCTGATTATTCAGTGCGGCTGTCAGTCGCTATTTCTGCAAACGGCGAGATGTTTGCAATAAACTGAGTCTGCGCGAGTCAATGTGACCACAAGTGCCTGACGATGGGATTTTTCGATATCCTGCACACTGCCGCCGACTGAGTTTTTTGTAAACGTCCGCTGAGAAAGACATTTTAACGAAAGGAAAAATAGGAATGTTTGAAAATTACAGAGTGTTCAAAACTATGTTCGCAGGCAGAGAACTTACCGTAGAGTCGGGTAAGGTGTGCGGACTTGCAAACGGTTCGTGCTGGGTAAGATACGGCGAAACCGTTGTTATGGTAAATGTTACCGCTTCTGCTAAGCCCCGTGACGGAGTGGATTTCTTCCCTTTGTCTGTTGATTACGAGGAGAAGCTTTATTCAGTAGGAAAAATCCCCGGAGGATTTCTCAAGCGTGAGGGTCGCCCTTCCGAGAAGGCTATACTTACTTCCCGTGTAGTAGACCGTCCTATGCGTCCTCTGTTCCCCAAGGATATGAGAAATGACGTTGCTATTACAATGACAGTTCTGGCAGTAGACCCCGACTGCTCACCCGAAATTATGGGCATGATCGGTGCTTCTATCGCAGTTTCTATTTCCGATATCCCGTGGAATGGTCCTATCGGCGGTATTTCCGTGGGACTGGTTGACGGTGAAATCGTGCTTATGCCTAACGCAGAGCAGCGTCTGAAGTCCGACCTCAACCTTACCGTTGCTTCCTCCGAAAAGAAGGTTGTAATGATTGAGGCAGGCGCAAACGAAGTTTCTGACGAACTTATGTTTGAGGCTATTATGAAGGGTCACGAGGAAATCGTAAACTCCCTCATTCCGTTTATCAAGGACATTCAGGCTCAGATTGGCAAGAAGAAGTTCGCATTCGAGAGCCAGGACGTTGACCACGATATGTATGACGCAATCTCTGATTTCGCAATTGAAAAGGTTCGTTATGCAATGGACACAGACGACAAGAATATCCGCGAGGAACGTCTGCAGCCGATTTATGACGAGGTACACGCAAAGTTTGACGAGCAGTATCCCGACAATATCGCAATGATTGACGAGTGTATGTACAAGCTTCAGAAGTTCGTAGTAAGACGCTGGCTGCTTGACGATGGCAAGCGTGTTGACGGACGTGCGCTTGACCAGATGCGTCCGCTCGCAGCTGAAGTTGGTATGCTGCCGAGAGTTCACGGAAGCGGCATCTTCACCAGAGGTCAGACTCAGGTTATGACAATCTGCACACTAGGTCCTGTTTCCGATTCTCAGAAGCTTGAGGGTCTTGATGAAGAGGACGGCAAGCGTTATATGCACCACTACAACTTCCCTGCTTACTCCGTAGGCGAAACCAAGGCATCAAGAGGCCCCGGACGCCGCGAAATCGGTCATGGTGCGCTCGCAGAAAGAGCATTGCTGCCTGTAATTCCTCCCGTTGAGGAATTCCCCTACGCAATTCGCCTTGTATCCGAGGTTCTTTCTTCCAACGGTTCTACGTCACAGGGTTCTGTATGTGGTTCTACCCTTGCACTCATGGACGCAGGTGTTCCGATAAAGAAGCCCGTTGCAGGTATTTCCTGCGGACTTATCACCGAGGGCGACCGCTGGATGACAATGGTCGATATCCAGGGTGTTGAGGACTTCTTCGGCGATATGGACTTCAAGGTTGCAGGTACTCACGAAGGTATCACCGCAATTCAGATGGACCTCAAGATTGACGGACTTACTCCCGAAATCATCAAGAGCGCATTTGAAAAGACTCACAAGGCAAGAAATTATATTCTTGACGAAGTAATGCTCAAGGCTATCGACAAGCCCCGTGCAACCGTTGGCAAGTATGCGCCCAAGATGCTTACCACCAAGGTTCCTGCTGACAAGATTTCCGATGTTATCGGCAAGGGCGGAAAGGTTATTCAGAAACTCTGTGCAGACTTTGAGGTCAAGATTGACATTGACGACGACGGAAACGTGTTCATCTGCGGTCTGGATATGGAAAAGGCAAACGCTTGCGTTCAGGTAATTCAGACTATCGTAAATCCGCCTGAGATCGGTGCAATCTACAAGGGCAAGGTTGTTCGCATTATGAACTTCGGCGCATTTGTAGAAATCGCTCCCGGCAAGGACGGAATGGTTCACATCTCCAAGCTTGAAAACCATCGTGTTGAAAAGGTTGAGGACGTTGTATCCATCGGCGATGAAATTATCGTTAAGGTAATGGAAATCGATTCTCAGGGCAGAATTAACCTCTCTCGCAAGGACGCTCTTGCTGATATTGAAGCAAAGAAGAAGCAGCAAGGTTAATTTCATGCTATCGCAATGATTTTTTGATGGGAGAACTTAAGTTCTCCCATCTTGTTTATTCCGTTCAAAGCAACACATACTACATTCATCTGAATTGAAAGGAGAACTGCAATGTGTACCGCAGCTTGCTTGCTAAAAAACGAACTTATTTTCGGAAGAACGCTTGATTACGACTTTTCCTACGGTGATAAAGTCGCAATTACGCCGAGGAATTTCCCATTTCAGCTTAAACGAGAGAAGCCTCTTACCTCACACTATGCAATGATTGGAATGGCGCATATTGCAAGCGGCTATCCGCTGTATTATGACGCAATAAACGAACATGGCGTTGCTATGGCAGGACTGAATTTTGTGGGAAACGCAGTTTACGGAACAAAAGCCGTCGGCAGTATTGACCTTGCTCCTCACGAATTTATACCATATGTTCTCGGAAAATGCAAAAATCTTTCTGAAGCATGGAAACTCATTGAAAAAATAAATCTATGTGATATTCCGTTTTCCGAAGAATACCCATGCTCACAGCTGCACTGGATAGTCGCCGACAAAACAGGCTCGATAATCATTGAAAGCACTTCCCGTGGAATGTTTATTTATGAAAACCCCTTGTGTGTGCTTACAAATAACCCCGAATTTCCGCAGCAGCTTTTGAATTTAAGCAATTATGCGGCACTTTCCCCAAAGCCACCGAGGAACAATTTCGTAAAGTCAATGGTGCTGCCCCTATACAGCCGTGGACTGGGTGCCGTAGGACTTCCCGGTGATTGGTCGTCACAGTCACGGTTCGTCAGATGTGTATTCGCACGAGAGAACGCTGTCTGCGAAGAAAACGACAGCGTATCGCAGCTGTTCCATATACTAGGCACGGTTAATATACCTCGCGGAGTATGCTGTACAGACGATGACAAGTACCACATAACACGCTACACAAGCGTATGCAGCGATGGAGTTTATTATTTCACAACTTACGCAAACCGACAGATTACCGCCGTTGACATGAATCGAGAAAACATTGACGCCAACGCCCTCATCTGCTTTGATACTGACAGCAAAGAGAATATAAAGTTCCTATAAAACAAACGACAAAAGGCTTTTTGCCTTAAAAATGAATGTAATGAATTTTAGCGGCAGAAAGTCTGCGTTTGTAAGAATACAAAACCGCCCCTGCGAAATATCAGGAGCGGTTTGCTGACGGTCGGATACGCTGTAATAATAAGATGGCAGGCAGACGTGTCAATCGTGGCGAGCATTCCGTTGCTGTATTCAAGAACCGTAACGATACTGTCAGAGGTGGCAAAGATACATCTGGAAATGATGAGTTAAACTCTGACAGCGAAGAAGATTGGATTCATTCATCTGAATATGAAGAATACTCAAGACTGATAGAACAGATGAATATTCTGAAAACAATGGGGATAATAAAGAAGCGGCTGATGAAAATGCCGCTTCTTTTTTATAGATAACGATGATAACAGTGGGCAAGTTTCGCTGTTTAATGAAAACGCTGACGCACCGCAAAGACTGCCGTCAATCACCTGTGACTGGAGCGAAAGCTCGCTGTTTGAGGACGGCAAGACCTATTCCGTTGCGGAATTTGACAGCATAATGGCGAAAGCCGACAGGACAAAGCGCAGCGGCAGAGCAGCGGGACTTGAAAAGTACGGCTCTGAGGAAAACTGGAGGGAGCAGGACGAGGACAGCTATTTTGCACATCTCGGATACGACAAGACAAAGTTCACCGTAAACCTACCCGATGGCAGCAGCGTTACCGAACGTCAGGATATCGGCGATGGTTACGGCGGTGTAATTGAATTTCTTGCACAGTACAGCCAATACACCGACCTTGCGGAACAGCTGCGTAATGCGGCTGAAGCTGAAATTGCCGAGGAAATTTTCGTTCCCGAACAGCCGACAACAGAAGCTAAAATTGCTGAAAGCATAAAACTCAATGAAAAAGCACTTAATATCGGCAACAAAATTGAAATTGCCGATGACGGCTTATTCGAGGTTACGGAAATAACCGATACGTCAGACAATGTGAAGTATCAGTTGTGTGACCTCAACATTGATTATCCCATTTTCCGTGTAATCTATGAAACAGAGCTTTATGAAATGGGATTTAAAATTGTTGAGGATAAGCCAAAGTCTGAAGAACGTGCTACATATAGCACAACTCCCCCGACCGAAAAAAGCGAAGCTGAAGCAAGTCGGAATTTCCACTTCCCCGCTGACTTTGCTTATCCTACAGGGGCAAAAGCAAAATACAACGCAAATGCTGCGGCGATAAAAACGCTGAAACAAATAGAAGCGCAGCACCGTACCGCTACTCCCGATGAGCAGCAGATATTGGCACTATACAGCGGTTGGGGCGGTGTGTCGGACGCTTTTGACAACACAAAAGAAAACTGGAGCAAGGAATTTGCCGAACTTCAGGAGCTGCTCACTCCAAAGGAATATGCCGCAGCTAAAGAAAGCACTCTTACCGCCTTTTATACTGAGCCGTATATTATAAAAAGCATTTATAAAGCACTGGAAAAATTCGGCTTTAAAGGCGGCGATATACTCGACCCTTCAGCTGGCACGGGCAATTTCTGGGGCAACATGCCTGCGGAAATAATGTCAAACAGCCGTTTACATAGCGTGGAGCTTGACAGCATTACCGCACGGATAGCACAGCAGCTTTACCCAGAAGCGGATATTCAGAACAAAGGCTTTGAGCGTACAAGATTTGAAAACGGGACGTTCGATATGGTTGTCGGAAATGTTCCTTTCGGAGATTTTTCGCCTTATGACAAGGAATATAAGGATTATCTCATACACGACTACTTCTTTGTTAAGTCCCTTGACAAACTCAAAGCAGGCGGCATTATGGCACTTATCACTTCATCTGGAACGATGGATAAACGGGATAATTCTCTGCGTGCTGAGCTTTCTGAAGTGTACGATAAGTTTGTCGCAAAATACGGATATCTAAATTCGAAGCTAAACACAAAGGCTTTTGATGATGATATGCGGCTGCCCAGACTATCGGCAATCGAAACTATGGAAGAAAACTCCGATGGCAGCATTATCTACAACAAATCGGATATCTTTACGCAGCGTGTTGTTAATACCAGACTTCAGCCTACCCACGCTGATACCGCATTGGAAGCGTTACATATTGCACTTAATTTAAAGCAGACTGTTGACCTTGAATATATGTCAGAGTTATGCGGTCGGGATAAGGATAGCATAATCGTCGAACTGGGCGACAGGATATATTGCAATCCTGCAAAGAACACAGGTGGAAAATACAGCGGCTGGGAAACAGCAGAAGAATATCTGTCGGGGTATGTGCGCAAGAAACTTGCGCTTGCCCAAGAAGCTGCACAGGAAAACCCTGACTTTGAACGAAACGTATCTGCTCTTCTGGAAAATCAGCCTGAAAAGATAGATATAACCAATATCAGTTTCAGACTGGGAACAATCTACATTCCCGTAGACTATGTTCAGCAGTTTATGTACGAAACATTTGAAACTCCGCAGTGGAAAAGAAGCCGAAACGGAGAATTTAAAAAGGACACCATTGGCGTTATGTACGTTTCAGAAATAAACGAGTGGAAAATTCCCACAGCAGGCAGCAGCAGTCATAAGCAGGACAATATGTTGGCAGTATGCACCTATATGAGCAAGGCAGCTCTGGACGCACGTATCATAGACCCAGAAGCTGAAGAGTTCGACGGCGGAAAGGTGGCACAGTGTGCTGATAGGATAATCGAAATATACAAGAATAATCCCACAATGGCACAGGCTGTGTTCTGCGACACGAATACGCCTAAAGCGGACGGATTTTCAGTTTATAAGGCTTTAAAAAATCGCCTGATACAGTCGGGAAATCTCTCTGAAAACGAAATTGCTTTTGTACACAATGCAACAAACGATAAACAGAGATTGGAGCTATTTGATAAAGTCAACAATGCTGAAATAAAAGTTATAATAGGCTCAACCGAAAAACTAGGCACGGGCGTTAACATTCAGCGGCGGCTTGCGGCTATGCATCATCTGGACGCTCCATATCGTCCGTCTGATATAGAGCAGCGTAACGGACGTGGTATAAGGCAAGGCAATATTAACGATAAAGTATCCGTGCTTTATTATTCAACAAAAGGCACATTTGATAATTACCGTTGGCAGCTGCTTGAAAAGAAACAACAGATTATTTCGCAGATTATGTCGGGAAAACCTGCCGCACGTTCGTGTGATGACGTAGACGAAGTGGCACTTACATTTGCAGAAATGAAAGCGGCAACAACGGGAAATCCACTACTTGCCGAAAAAATGACCGTGGATAATGAAGTCAACCGTCTGAAGCTGCTTCAAACCAACCACTATCAGCAGCAGCTGAAATTTGAACGTGATATTAACGAACGTTTCCCGAAACTCATCGAAAAAAAGCGCAAAGCTTTGGCTGTTACTCAGAAGGACGCCGAGTACATAACACGAAATCCTTTTGACAAGGAAACGTTCAAGATTACTATTGACGGCAGAGTTTATGATGAGCGCACAAAAGCAGGCGCAGTTCTGGAGAGTACCATCAAGGAGTTTCTCGCACCCATCAATCGTGAAATTACTGAAAAAGAAATCGGCAGTTTTAACGGATTTAGCCTTGTAGCTGTAAGAGATGGAATGACAGTCAGTCTGCGGCTTCAGAAAGAAGGTCGATATTACAGTGATTATACATTCAGCGGTTCAGGCGGCATTACCCGTATATGCAACCTTTATGAACGTATCCCTGAACAGGTTACTCTCGTTCAGCGTGAACTTGAAGAAGCTTCAAAACAGCTTGAAAACGCAAAGCTTCAATATGGGAAGCCGTTCCCTTATGAGCAGGAACTCAGAGATAATCTTGAACGCCAGTCGCAGATTAACTCCGAACTGGAGTTTAGTGAATGCCCTAACCACATAGAAGAAGTTGTAGGTGAAGATGACGAGGATCTTGAAATGGAAATGTAAACTTTTAGGGGTGTGCCACGATGGCGCACCTTTTATGCAAAATATTCTTGACAAACAATAAAATCAATAGTATAATGTAATTAGGAGGAGATGGCTATGGAAATCATTTCACCGATGTATGACTTTATGTTCAAGAAAATGTTCAGCTTGCCCGACAGCAAGGATATGCTGTGCGATT
>CAZTRH010000066.1:0-9462 GCA_964616605.1 uncultured Ruminococcus sp. | reverse complement strand
ATATAGATATAGTATAACATACTTTCAAAAAAAATGCTACTATTTTTTTAATTTTTTGTGAAATTTTTTCAGATTTTTTTTTAAAAATCGTGACTATGCACCTGTTTTTTACCTATATTATCCTTATTTTCCTTTTTCAGGTAATTCAGAACCCAATTTCACCATCAATAATAGCTTTTGCTTTTTTTACAATATCAGATAATTCGTCATTTTCACCAACCACAATATGATAAATTCGTTTATCTCGGCGAAACCACGTCAACTGTCGTTTTGCATATTGGCGAGTTCTTAATTTCAGCTCCTCAACGCATTCTGAAAGTGTTTTTTCTCCTCTCAAATAAGGGTATAGTTCTTTTATTCCAATCGCCTGTGCGGCAGTGGGTCGGTCCGCCTGTGCAAAGCAAATCCTTGCCTCATCAAGCAAGCCTTTTTCAACCATAGCGTCAACACGCCTGTTTATCCGTTCCTTAAGTTGTTCACGATTTTCATAATCAATCATTAGCATTGTAAAATCATACGGTGAAGGAATATTTCTGGACTGCGCTTTTGCTTGATAAATAGTATGTCCTGTTGTGTGATAAACTTC
The DNA here is from genome assembly GCA_964616605.1 of uncultured Ruminococcus sp. Classification (GTDB taxonomy): domain Bacteria; phylum Bacillota; class Clostridia; order Oscillospirales; family Ruminococcaceae; genus CAG-115. The sequence goes on along the minus strand of CAZTRH010000066.1, from coordinate 8,876 downwards.
AAGCGCGCGAATTATCCTTCCTATGTTATTCTCGTGAAGAGTAGCCGCCGTTTCGGGGTCAACGGCTTTCAGCTTCTCCAGCAGTGCCGCAGAGCCATTTTTTTCAGCAAATCTGCGCATTTTCTCACGAAAATCATAATCCTGTTCGCTGTCATCAAAGGTTATATTATCCACGAAAGAACTGATATACAAACCTGTTCCTCCGCAAATCACAGGAGTTTTCCCACGGGATAAAATATCCTTTACTGCTTCATCGCACAATTTCACATAATCCGCAACCGAAAAACTCTCCGATGGGTCGAGGAACCCCATCAGATGATGCGGTATTCCCTGTTGTTCTTCAGGAGTAGCCTTAGCGGACGCAATATCCATATCCGTATAGATCTGCATACTGTCAGCCGACACAATTTCACCATTATATAATTTTGCCAGTTCAACTGCAAGCGCAGTTTTTCCCGAAGCCGTAGGACCGCATACAACTATTACATTATTCAATGCGTCACCTCCGCTCACGAATTGAATTAAACAATTCTTCCAAAGTATTTTTCAATCTGTTTCTTAGAAATTTGTGTTATAACAGGTCTTCCATGTGGACAGTATCTGATATTTCTATCATTGAAAACAATATTTGCAAGATACGTCAGCTCCGATATATCCTGTTTTTCATTTGCTCTGATGCTTGCCTTGCACGCCATAGTATGCAGCACATCATCAAACAAAGCGCCCTGTGCATTATCATCGCCGTTTACAAGAATTTCCACAATGCTTTGAAGAAGTTCTTCGGGGTCGCTTTCTTCCATCGACTGCGGAACCCCCTCTACAAGTACTTTTCCATTATCGCAGAACTTCAGGAGTAAACCTGTATTCTGCAAATTCTCGTTAAATTTCAAAGCGGCGTCATACTCCTCAGCCGAAAGGATAACTTCACACGGCTCAATCAGCAGTTGTGCGTGAATATCCTGTCCCCTCTTAAATCGCTCGAAATTTATGCGTTCGTGAGCTGCGTGCTTATCAATCAAAACCAGACTATCACCGCTTTCGCAAATGATATATGTTCTGAAAAGCTCTCCGATTACACGGATTTCAACTTTTGGTTCAGATTGTATTTCCTGATAATCAGCTACTTTTTCGGCAGGCGTTTTTTCAACTTTCTGAAAAGACTTTGCCGACAAAAATTCAAAATCTGAAAGAACTGACTTCTCCCCACTACCGGTTATCGGTTCGTTTTGCTGCCTTAAATCTGCCCCTTCAATAAGTTGCTGAACAGCAGGTTCGTTTTCAATTACTATCGGCTGAGTTTTCACCTCAGTACGCTTTGCATAAGTATTTACAGCCGCAGGCGCAGGCGCAACGGCATTGCCTGTCGGGACGCTGACAGTTGAAACAGATTCTTTTGGCTTTTCAGACTCGCCCATTGTCGGAAGCTGTATTTCTCGGCTTTCGTTGTACCCCAACAGACCGTTTTTAACAGCAAGATAAACAGCGTCAAACACAGCTTTTTCTTCTGAAAATCGCACTTCCGTTTTCGCAGGTGAAATATTTGCGTCCAGAAGTGCGGGATTAAGGTTGATGTTAAGCACGCACGCAGGAAATTTCCCTACCATAATTGAATTGCGGAACGCTTCTTCAAGAGCTGCGCAGCATAAAGGACTCTTAATGCTTCGCCCGTTCACAAAAAACACCTGCATAGTACGGTTGGCTCTGGTAAACAGCGGTGAACTTACAAATCCTGTGACAGAAATATCACGATAAATATTCTCAACAGGCAGCATACCTGCCGCAACCTGTTTTCCGTAAACCGCATAAATTGCGTTGTAATACTCTCCATCGCCCGATGTCAGAATAATTTGTTTCCCATCTCGTATAAATCTAAAAGAAATATTCGGGTGCGACAGTGCGAGCTTTTCAACAACATTCTGACAGTAGTTTCCTTCTGTCACGTCTTTTTTAAGGAATTTCAGACGTGCAGGCGTGTTGAAAAACAAATCCCGTATAATGATAGTAGTGCCGTCTGCACAGCCTGTACGCTCATATCTCACAGGCTCTGTACCTTCTATAAGATATGATGTTCCAAGCTTGTCGTCACTGCGCTTTGTAATCGTTTCTATTCTTGAAACAGCCGCCACAGAAGCCAGCGCCTCACCTCTAAACCCCAGAGTATTTATTCTCTCAAGATCCTCCTGATACAGCACTTTGCTTGTAGCGTGCCTTTGGAAAGCAAGCGGAACATCTTCATAAGCTATTCCGCACCCATCATCTGTAACTCGCATACTAAGTATGCCGCCACGTCTGATTTCAACTGTCACCGAACGTGCGCCTGCGTCAATGGAATTTTCGCAAAGCTCCTTTATAACCGAGGAAGGACGTTCAATTACCTCGCCTGCGGCAATAAGCTCATAAACGCTTCTGTCAAGCAGATTTATCTTTGGCATTTAATATCTCATTTCTAATCGTCACACCCGTTAAAGACTTTCTTTAAGCTCTTTCAAAAAAAGCAAAGCGTCAATCGGGCTTAACGAGTCAATATCCATTGCGCGTATTCTGGCAATGGCATTTTGTTCTTCTACCGCAGAAAAGCTGAATTGCTTTTCCTCTGAACGGCTTTTTTCAATCGCTTGAGCAAGACGGACTTTACCGCCTACTTCAAGCTCTTTGAGTTCTTCTTTTGCTCGCTGTACAACCTTGTTCGGAAGTCCCGCAAGCTTTGCAACTTCAATTCCATAGCTGTCGTCAGTACCGCCCGGAACTATCTTATGCAGAAATTTTATATCATCGCCTCGCTTTGAAACAGCAACCGAGAAATTCTGTATTCCCTCAAAATCCCTTTCCATCGTGATAAGCTCATGATAATGCGTTGCAAACAGCGTTTTGCAGCCGATTTTCTGCGATATATATTCCGCCGTAGATTTAGCAATTGAAATTCCGTCAAACGTTGATGTACCTCTGCCGATCTCGTCCAGAATTACAAGGCTGTTTTTGGTAGCGTTCTTTAATATTTCTGCCACCTCGTTCATCTCAACCATAAAAGTCGATTGACCTGCAGTCAGATCGTCTGACGCTCCCACTCGTGTAAATATCTTATCGACAACACCTATTCTGGCATATTTAGCAGGAACAAAACAGCCAATCTGCGCCATAAGGACTATAATAGCAGTCTGCCGCATAAACGTTGACTTGCCTGCCATATTCGGACCCGTAATTATAAGCAGCCTGTTATCCGTTGTATTAAGGTAAACATCATTCGGCGTAAACGGATAATCCGTCATAATACGCTCTATTACGGGGTGTCTGCCGTCTTTGATATCAATAACGCTTTCAAGCGTGATTTCAGGCTTCACATAACCGTTTTCAAGAGAAACCTGCGCCATAGAACACAAAGCGTCCAGACGCGAAACAGCCGCAGCAGTCTGTTGAATTTCAGTAAGTTTTGCAGCGATAAAATCCCGTATTTCATTGAAAATCGCTGTTTCCAGCGCAATGACCTTATCATTTGCGCCGAAAATCTCGCCCTCAATCTTTTTAAGTTCTTCTGTTACATAACGTTCACCGTTTGTAAGTGTTTGCTTTCGTTCATAGTGTTCGGGAACTTTATCCTTAAAGCTTTTGGAAACCTCGATATAATAACCGAAAACGCGATTGCAGCCAATTTTCAATGTGCGTATTCCTGTCGATTCACGCTCACGCTGTTCCATTTCCCTGAGATATTCCGAACTGTTCTGGGAAATCATACGAAGTCTGTCCACTTCTTCATTAAATCCCTCTTTGATGACTCCGCCGTCTTTCACAGAAACAGGCGGTTCCTCACAGACAGCATTTTCAACAAGCGTTGTAATCTCCTCAAGTTCGTAAATACTGTTGTTTATCTCCTGCAGAGTTTTGGATTTGAACTGTGCCAGAAGCGCTTTAACAGCAGGGAGTTTCGACGTTGTTCTGCCCAGAGCCGAAACATCTCTCGGCGAAGCGGACTTATAAACCACTCTGGACATAAGCCGCTCAATGTCGTAAACGCCTTTCAAAGCCTCACGAATTTCAGACAAAGCAGCGGTATCAGTCACAAGTTCTTCCACAGCGTCCAATCGTCCCAGAATGCGTGTATGCGACATCAGCGGACGTTCAACCCAGCTGCGTAGTCTGCGCCTTCCCATTGCTGTAACGCATTTATCCAGCACCCAAAGCAGCGAACCGCGTTTTTCCTTCGTGCGCATTGTTTCGCACAGTTCAAGATTTCGCTGAGCAGTAATGCTAAGATCAACATAATCACTGCTGTTATGTGCTGAAATTTCAACAAATCGCTTTTCAACCGACTTCTGAGCATCTCCAACATACAGGAACAGGGCGCATAAAGCCTTCTGCGCATACGGCATTGAAGCTATTCCAAGGTCAGTTACATCGGGAGTATTTTCAAACTGATTAGTGATAACCGATAAATCCGAATTATCAAAATTCTCATCATCAAGCATTTCGCAGACGCATTTTTTGAACGTCTGAGATATAAACCTGTTTACTTCCTTAAGAGAACAGAAATCTTTATTTATCAACAATTCCACAGGATTGAACCGTGAAATTTCGTTTATAATTTCCTGCTGACGAGCGACTCCGCTTTTCTCGAAAATATGAATTTCACCCGTTGAAATATCCGCAAAAGCAAGTCCTGTTGCGTTATCGTCCGAATAAACCGACAACATATAGTTGTTGCAGTCCTCTGAAAGCATAGACGCTTCAATAACAGTACCGGCAGTAACCAGACGAATTACACCGCGCTGAACCAGACCCTTTGAAGCGTGAGGATCAGTAAGCTGTTCGCAGATAGCCACACGAAAACCGCGTTCAATGAGCTTTTTTATATAAATTTCAGCGCTGTGAAACGGCACTCCGCACATCGGAGAGCCTGCTCTCTGCGTCAGGACAAGTTCAAGCTCGCTTGCAACCGTCCGTGCGTCGTCAAAGAACATCTCATAAAAATCGCCCAAGCGGAAAAACAGAATATAATCCGAATAACTGCTCTTAATATCCTTGTACTGCTTGAGCATTGGCGACATTTTTTCGTTCTCGTTACTCATTGTCATCACAGTTCCTGTTCTTTATGTTAGTATGCTGCATGAACAGCATTTTCATAATAGAGGCGGCAATTATGCCCACGCTTATAATAATTGGTTATCAGCCGCAGCCTCCGCACGAAGCGCAGTTGCCAGAACAAGCCGATGCAGGAGGTTCAGACGGGCAAGTTTCGGGATTTTCACCCTCTACGGAATATGTCAGAATAGTGTTTATCTCGCTCATCAGTTTATCCATTCCTTGTTTTGCCATAGTAAACAGAGCCATATTCTCGTTAGTCATAACCTGCTCATAAGCAGCCTGAGTCTTTTGATTGAGTTCACGGACTTTTTCATCGTTTCTTTCACCCTCAGGCTTATCGGACTCCATCATAAGATTCTGACGAACAAGGTTAAATTCGCCGATAAGGTTCTGAAGTGTTTCGTCCTCATCGTTTGCTTTTTTTGCCTTGACATACTCTATATATCTTTCGTCAGACTGAATAACCTTTCCCAATTCTCTTGCAGCTTCAATTACTGTCATAATCCTGTTCTCCTTCAAATATTATCGTGCATACTCTGAGTTTATCAAAATACGCCATTTTATTCAACAGCCTTTCCACGGACATATGCCTGAAACGCCTGTTCAATTCTTACATTTACAAACTTGCCGACAAGCCGCTCGTCACCCTCAAAATCAACAATAACGTCCTGCGGCGTCCTGCCGTTGAGCATTCCTTCGTTAAAGCGCCCTTTGCCCTCGCAGAGAACACGCGCTGTATCGCCGACATACTTTTCAAAATTGTTTCTTCCGACAGCCGCCTGAACCGCAAGCAGTTCTTCAAACCACTTCTGCTTCTCTTCTTTAGTAATCGGGTCAGGCATTTCCGCTGCCTTAGTGCCTTTGCGCAAACTATAAATAAAAGTGAACAGCGAATCAAACTTCACTTCTTCCACAAGTGAGAGGGTTTCCTTGAAGTCCTCGTACTGCTCACCCGGAAAGCCTACTATTATATCGGAAGTCAATGCGGCGTCAGGTATTCTTTCACGGATATATCTTGTGATTTCAAGATAGTCCGCACGGCTGTAATGCCTGTTCATCAGCTTCAGTATTCTGTCAGAACCGCTCTGAACAGGCAGATGAATATGCCTCGTAACCTTCTCACATTCAGCGATTGTGTCAATCAGCTCTTTTGAGAAATCGCGAGGGTGGCTGGACATATAACAAATTCTGAACTCACCTTCCAGAGCGTTTACCTCACGCAGCAATTCAGAAAAGCTCGTCCCCAGTTCCTTACCGTAGGAGTTTACATTTTGCCCTAACAGCAGTATCTCCTTCGCTCCCCCGTCCAATGCACTGCGAACTTCAGAAATAATATCGGATTTTTCTCTTGAGCGTTCTCTGCCGCGCACATAAGGGACAATGCAATAACTGCAGAAATTGTTGCAGCCGTACATAATAGGAACGCTCACTTTAAGGGAATTTTCACGTCTTACAGGCATTCCCTCAGCTATTACGCCATCGCACTTCGGAACAATAAAGCTTCTGTGTCTTTCGTTCAGCTGTGTATAGAGCAATTCCGGGAGCGTATGCAGTGCATTTGTTCCGAAAACAAGGTCAACGTGCGGAAAACTGCGCTTTATGCGTTCCACAATATGTTCCTGCTCCGTCATACAACCGCACACAGCGATAATCATATCGGGATTGCGGACCTTATTATGCTTTAACGCACCCAGATTTCCGAAAACTCTGTCCTCCGCATTTTCACGCACAGCGCAGGTATTAAAAATTACAAGGTCCGCTCCATCGGGAGTTCCTGTAAGCTCATACCCCATCTCGCAGAGCATACCTTTTATCTTCTCACCGTCCGACATATTCTGCTGACAGCCGAAAGTATGGACGTGTGCTTTAAGTGCTGCACCACTGCAAACAATCGCCTTTACCTGTTCGGTAAAATTTCCCTGAACAGCCATTTCTTCTTCAGTTATTTTTCTTATCATCTGCTTCACCTTAAATCAAATCATCAATTTCAATAATCAGACGCAAACCGCACCTGCTCACTTTTCAAACGGAATACCTCTGGGCTTTTTCAGTCTTGTTGATGTCAACGACCTGCGCACAAAAAGATTTCTGTTATGGTTTGCCGAGGAGAAAACGCAGGCAACGACCTCTGCTGCGCCATTTTCTTTTAAAATACCCGCTGTTGCTTTGATAGTGTTGCCCGTTGTAAAAACATCATCAACAAGCAGAATGCGCATTCCCGAAACAACGGCTTTTTTATTGTAATAAAAACTGTTTCCAGCATTTTCTTCACGTCCCTTTGTCGTCAATTTCTTTTGTTCAGCCTTAAACAACTTGGAACGCAAAGCCTTTACAACAGGAACACCTGTTATCCGCGAGATCTCATAAGCTATACGCCCGGCGCTCGAAAAACCTCTGTTAATAACGCTTTTCAAAGCGCTCGGCACAGCTGCTATAACATCAAAACTTATGTTCATTTCCCTCAGCCGCCGCACCATCATAACAGCAAATACCTCTGCCGGATAAATCACACTGCCAAACTTGTATCGTAATACTGCATCTCTCGCTGCGTTTTCATACTTGCAGCATATCACAAGTCGTGAAACATTTTCGGGTGCTTTCAGTTTGTAAGGCATAAACGGAAGATTTTCATAGCAATCCTCGCAATACAGTTTATCCACTTCGATAACTCTTCCGCAGAACGGACACCTGTTCGGAAACACAAGATTTAAAGCCTGTTTTTTCAGCGAATGTAAGAATTCATTCATTGTGAAAAAGTATCCTCCAGCATTGCTTTAAGGCAGGAAAAGCGTTCTTTCCGACGGTCGTTATAAACCATCTCAGCAACTTTATGATCCGTACCGATTATAATAAGCGTCTGTTTTGCTCTCGTAACCGCCGTATAAAGAAGATTTCTGTACGAAAGCCTGTCCATTCTCACAGGAAGCGGAATAATCACAGCAGGATACTCGCTGCCCTGGCTCTTATGTACAGTCATAGCATAAGCATGCTCAACCTTTTTGAGCATATCAAAATCATAAGTCGTCTTTCTGCCTTCAAAGTCAATTCCGCACCGTTGATTTACCTTATCTGTATCATATATTCTTCCGACATCTCCGTTGAAAATACCCATTGTTTTCTCATCGCCTCGGCGCCATTCAACGTTATAATCGTTCTTCGTCTGCATCACCTTGTCGCCGTCACGGAAAAGCGTTCCCATATAATTAAGTTCTTTCTTTCCGTTTGCGGGGGGATTTAACGCAAGCTGAAGTTCCTTATTCACCACTGCCGTACCCACTGTACCCATTCGGGAAAGACAAAGCACCTGTATATCATCAAAAGGATCATAACCGTATGCTTTTGGAAGTCTGGTCTTTACAAGTTCTATCACCAGCCGCAGCGTGTTTTCTTCGCTCTGCGACGGCATAAAGAAAAAGTCGTTATCCTTGCGGTTAAGCACGGGAAGTTCTCCGTGAATTATCTGATGAGCATTAGTTACAATCAGACTCTGAGCCGCCTGTCTGAATATCTCCGTAAGTTCCACAGTAGGAATGACTCCGCTGTCGATAAGGTCACGGAGTATGTTGCCTGCGCCAACCGACGGGAGCTGGTTGCTGTCGCCTACCATTATAAGACAGGCGCTCGGCCGCAGCGCACGCAGAACACTCGCAAACAGCAGCGTATCCACCATCGACATCTCATCTATAATCAGTACATCGCAGGAAAGCGGATTTCGTTCGTTCCGCTTAAACGTGTTTCCGCCTGTCGCAAAATCCACTTCAAGCAGTCTGTGAATTGTCTGAGCCTGCGCGCCCGTAAGG
>CAZTRH010000065.1:0-9739 GCA_964616605.1 uncultured Ruminococcus sp. | reverse complement strand
GTGTTGCCTAAAATTGAAAAAGGGACTTTGTCTACAGTCTGTGCGTCAAACTTCATTTGGCACTTATTTCTTCTTAAGATACGGCTAAAACAACTCTTTCGGAAAGCGCAAGGGTTGTTTTTTCTTTTTCCCCCTTGACTTTTAGAGGAAAAGAGGTTATAATAAAAACGAGTGTATTTTATGACAAAATCAGATTTCAGCGAATGTACCGTTATCTGAATTTTGTCGGAAATGCTTACTGCATTTTGCGATTTTATTTTTATTGAGAGGACGCATATACTATGAAGTGGATGGGATTAAACGAGCTTCGTGAAAGCTATCTTTCGTTTTTTGAGAGCAAGGGACATTTAAGACTGCCGAGTTTTCCGCTGGTGCCGCCTGCGGACGACAACTCGATCTTGCTTATTAACGCAGGTATGACACCCTTGAAAAAGTATTTCCAGGGAATTGAAGAACCGCCCCGTCACAGAGTTACTACCTGCCAGAAGTGCATCAGAACTCCCGATATCGAGAATGTCGGAAAGACTGCACGTCACGGTACTTACTTTGAGATGCTCGGCAACTTCTCGTTCGGAGATTACTTCAAGCCTGAGGCTATCGAGTGGGCTTGGGAGTTTCTTACAAAGGTTCTGGAAATCCCTGCTGACAGACTGTGGGTTACTATCTATGAGCAGGACGATGAGGCAGGCGATATCTGGGCGGATAAAATCGGCGTTCCCCGTGACAGAATTATAAAGCTCGGAAAGAAAGACAACTTCTGGGAGCATGGCAGCGGTCCTTGCGGTCCTTGCTCTGAAATTCACTTCGACAGAGGCGAGAAGTACGGTCCGCTTGAGAACTTTGAACAGGCGAGCGACTGCGACCGTATCATCGAAATCTGGAACAACGTGTTTACACAGTTCGATAATGACGGCAAGGGCAACTATACTCAGCTTGCAACAAAGAACATTGATACAGGTATGGGTCTGGAGCGTCTTGCGTGCGTTATGCAGGGTGTGGACAACCTGTTCGAGGTTGATACCGTAAAGAACATTATGGGCAAGATCTGCTCCATTATCGGCGTAGAGTATCACGCTGACGATAAAAAGGACGTTTCTATCCGTGTAATCACCGACCATATCCGTTCCACAACGTTTATGGTGGGCGATGGCATTCTTCCGTCAAACGAGGGCAGAGGCTACGTCCTGCGCAGACTGCTGCGCCGTGCCGCTCGTCACGGACGTCTGCTTGGTTATCACAAGCCGTTTCTTTATGAGGTTTGCGATACCGTAATCAACGAAAATCTCTCCGCTTATCCCGAACTTGCGGAAAAGCGCGAGTATATAAAGAAAGTTATCAAGACTGAGGAAGAGAGCTTTGCAAAGACTATCGACAACGGTTCTGCTATCCTTGACGATATGATAAATCAGCTTATCAAGGACGGTAAGACAACGCTCTGCGGTGCTGACGTGTTCAAACTCCACGATACTTACGGCTTCCCGCTTGACCTTACAAAGGAAATCCTTGCGGAAAAGGGTCTTTGTGCTGATGAAGAGGGCTTTGCTGAATGTATGAAAGTTCAGAAAGACACCGCCCGTGCAAACAAAAAGCTTGGCGGCGGCTGGGATAATGCAAAGAACTCTGAACTTGACGCTCTTAAAACCGAGTTTGTGGGTTACACAACGCTTGAAAGCGACGCAAAAATTCTTGCTATTACCAAGGACGGCGAGTGCGTTGAACTCTGCGGCGAGGGCGATACAGTCGGCGTTGTAATCGACAAGACCCCGTTCTATGCGGAAATGGGCGGTCAGGCAGGCGACAAGGGCGTTATCCTTCACGGAAATGACGAAATGGAAGTCCTTGACACCAAGAAACTCGGCGGCGGACAGTTCGTGTGCAAGTGCCTTGTCAAGAAAGGCGGCTTTGAGGTTGGCGAGAGCGTTACTGCAAAGGTTGACGGACTGCTGCGTATGGCTACTCAGAGAAACCACACCTGCTGTCACTTGCTTCAGGCGGCTTTGCGTAAGGTTCTGGGCGACCACGTTCACCAGTGCGGTTCGTATGTGGATCCGTATCAGTGCCGTTTCGATTTCAGCCACTTCAGCGCAGTAACTGCCGATGAACTTCAACAGGTTGAAAACTATGTAAATAAGGTTATTATGGAGTGCGTTCCCGTTGTTACAGAGGAACTGCCCATTGAAGAAGCAAAGAAGAAGGGTGCAATGGCATTGTTCGGCGAAAAGTACGGCGATGTCGTAAGAGTAGTTTCTGTTGGCGACTATTCAACGGAATTTTGCGGCGGTACTCACCTTACAAACTCTTCGCAGGCAGGTCTGTTCAAGATAGTATTCGAGGCTTCTGTTGCAAGCGGCGTAAGACGTATCCAGGCGGTGACGGGTATGGCTGTTATGTCGATGCTTTACGATTATAAGGAAACTCTCGATAAGGCTTGCGCTGTACTGAAAGTTCCGAACTATGACGAGCTTGCTCACCGTGCGGAAAGTCTTACCGCTGAGCTGCGTGAAAAGGACAAGAAGATTGAGAGCATGGAGCAGTCCGCAGCGAATGCACAGCTTGACAGCATACTCAGCAACGTTCCCGAAGTGAACGGCGTGAAGCTCATCACAGCCAATCTTTCGGGTATGGGTGCAGACGGTCTGCGCAAACTGGGCGACAGCCTTGCAGACAGATTTGACTGTTTTGTGGCTGTTCTTGCAGGAACAAACGAGGGCAAGAGCAATATCCTTTGTAAGTGTTCCAAGAGCGCAGTTGCAAAGGGAGCAAACGCAGGTACTATCGTTCGTGAAGTATCTGCCGTTGCAGGCGGCAAGGGCGGCGGAAAGCCCGATCAGGCTATGGCAGGCGTTTCCGATGGATCGAAACTTCCCGATGCGCTTGAAGCAGCAAAGGGCATTCTCGAAAAATATATAGCACAGTAATTCTGACGCAGCACTGCACGGTTATTGTGCGGTGCTTTGCGCTTCGGCGGCAATGCTGCGGGGTGCGCTGTGAGTTTTCGGCGGTTATCGCGGGGGAATTGATATGAAAAAATTATCATCGCTTATTTTAACTGCGGCAATGCTGCTGACGCTTTCTGCGTGTGATATAGTAAATGTAAATTCGGACCCGGACAGCACTGTACATTCGGGGGTTAATCCCTCAGATGTGGACAGCACTTCCGATGCGTCTGACGAAAATCCGCTGGAAGCTATGTCGGAATGGGATTATGTAACGCTTGTGCGTGAAAATTACAGTAGGTATTATATTGCAAGCAGCTCGTCCAAGGGAGGCTTGCCGAATGTTTCAAGCAATCTTCTTGTGCGTTCGCTTGAAACTGCGGTGAACGATGACAATTCGGGCGAACTGCGTGTGCTGCTTGGACAATTTATTGTTGAGCAGAGCCTTTCTGAAAGACTGGAACTTACCGACACTATACTGAATGTTCTTTGCGAAACGGATAAGATAGTCGAAAATAACGAGTTTTTCAGCGAAAAGAAGCTTGCTGTGCTTGAGGGATTCTGGGGGACAGGGGACAAGTTCCCGAAGCCGTCATCGGAAATTACGGCAGCACCGTTGGAAGAAGCATATACGTTTCTTGTTCAGCGGTATTGTATGGCGATGATCGGCAGTCAGATACTCGACTACATCGACCTTATAGGTACTTCGTCCGACAGCAGCGGCAGATACCATGCCGATATGAGCAAGTTCAACGAGCGCATAGCGCAGGACTACAAGAGCGGTTTGTTATCCGATAAACAGCTTGCGGACAATGTTATTTATCTTGCGTACTACGGAGTGATTAAGGATAAGAACCTTGCGATGCTTGACGAATTTCGGAATTTTGCAAAGGCTGAAATCCCCGAAGCCGAAAGCGTGGTAAACGGGGCGGTTGAGGAAGCGGCAAGGCTGTTTTCGGGAGTAAACGACATTGTTATAAAATGATGATTTGGAGGAGCAGTTATGGATTGTATTTTTTGCAAAATAATCGCAGGAGAAATCCCCTCGAACAAGGTATACGAGGACGATGAAATCCTTGCTTTCCGTGATATTAACCCACAGGCGCCCGTGCATATTCTTGTAATTCCGAAAAAGCACATTGGCGGCGTTCACGAAGTAAACAATACTAACAGCGAAGTTGTGGCAGGGATTTTCGTTAAGATTGCGGAAATTGCAAAGCAAGAGGGTCTTGACAATGGATATCGTGTGGTATCCAATGTCGGAGAGGACGGCGGTCAGACTGTGCCGCACCTTCATTTCCACATTCTTGGTGGAAAGAAGCTTAACGAAAGTATGGCATAACTCTTACAGCAAGCGCATTAACGCTTGCTTTTGGTTTTAATAAAACACTGATGGCGGTGATGAGATGGGAAAAATCACAGAAGCGGCTCTGAAATCCGCTATTAAAGATAATAATTTTCATAGAGCGTATTTTCTGTACGGCGAGGAGGATTTTCTCACTCAGACGTATACGGACAGAATAATAAACGCTGCTGTTCCGACAGACGCACAGGATATGAATCTTGCAGTTTACAGGGAACTGCCGGAAAATATCTCTGAAATAGCTGATTATCTCGACAATCTTCCGTTTGGTTCGGAATACAAGTGCGTTCTGATAAAGGATATTGACCTTGACGCTGTCGATATTGCTTCTCACAAACAGCTGCTCGCTGTTATCGAGGATCTGCCCGACAGCGCAGTGTTGATTTTCGAGCAGAAAACATATCCTGCCGATCTCAAAAAGCTGAAAGCGAAAACCAAAAAGATACTGGAAGTCTGTGAAAAAACAGGCGTAAGCTGTGAATTCAAGCAGCTGCCGCCGTCAAAACTCGCAGATATGGCGTGCAGGAAGTTTGCGAAGCTTGGCTGTTCGATTTCTCCCGAAAACGCAGGCTTTTTAGCGGAAGAGTGCGGCGGCAGCCTTTCGGTGCTTCAGACGGAGATCGAAAAGCTGGCAGGCTATAAAGTCAGCGGCGAGGTTACCCGTGAAGATATCGAAAAACTCGTTCCGAAACGTGTGGTAAGCAATGTTTATAATCTTGCAAAAGAGCTGCTTGCAGGACGCACGGGAGCTGCTTTGAAGATACTGGACGCTCTTTTTATACAGCGCACCGATACTGTCATAATAATGGCGGCACTGTCGGGGCATTTCACCGACCTTTATCGGGCAAGACTCGGAATGGACGCAGGCGCAACGTCAGCACAGACGGCAAAGGCTTTCGGATATCCCCCGAACAGAAGCTTTGTGATGGATAACGCTTACAGAAGCGTAAGGTATATTTCAACGGAGTATCTGGCGGCATGCATAGGCATTCTGTATCGGACAAACAAGGCTCTTAATTCAAGCAGCGTGAACAAACGTGTGCTTATTGAACGGGCTATAACAGAAATTTCGGTTATCGACAAATGATTAAGATAAAACAGGCAATAATAGTAGAAGGTAAATATGATAAAATAAGGCTGTCAAACATCGTAGACGCTGTGATTATCCCGACAAACGGCTTTGCGATTTATAAGGATAAGGAAACGGCAGAGCTTATTAAAAATCTTGCACGGAAAACGGGAATTATCATTCTCACCGACAGCGACAGCGCAGGATTGCAAATCCGCAATGCGCTGCGGAATATCGTTCGTGAGGGCGAAGTAATAAACGTCTATATTCCCGATGTTCACGGAAAGGAACGCCGCAAACGCACTCCGTCAAAGCAGGGATTGCTGGGCGTTGAGGGGATTGATGATGAAACGCTGCTTGCGGCTTTTGAAAAAGCAGGCGTGTTTGCACAAAAGTCCCTGAATGTTAAAGAGCCTGTTACAAAGGCTGATTTTGTGGAACTTGGATTATCGGGCGGCGCAAATTCCGCTGCACTGCGCGAGCAGCTTCAGAAGAATATGGGGCTTCCGCAGCGGCTGTCGGCAAATCTTTTGCTTGAAATAATAAATGTTATGTATTCAAGAGATGATTTTCTGAAAATTGCGGACGGGTTGAAAAACAGTGTTAATGATTGAAAACAAGTCGGTTGTCTTGAAGAAAGGCTGCCTGTATGAATAGCTTAATATATATTTTTTACAACAATAAAAAGGAGAACTGATTATGGTATTTTCTAGCTTGACATTTCTGCTTGCATTCTTAGTAATAACTATGATACTGTATTACATTATGCCGGATAAAGGCAAGAATGTTGTTATTCTTGTAAGCGGATTGCTTTTCTATGCGTGGGGCGAGCCGATTTATGTGCTTGTTATGATTTTAAGCACGTTTATCGACTATACGGCAGGACGCATTATTGATAAAAATGACGACAAGCCGAAAGTAAGGCTTGTGTGTCTTATTGTGTCGCTTGTGATGAATTTAGGACTTCTCGGTGTGTTCAAGTATTCGGGATTTCTCATCGAATCGCTTAATGAGTGGTTCGGACTGAGCATCAAAAACCCGAAGCTGCCGCTTCCTATCGGAATAAGCTTCTTCACGTTCCAGTCGATGAGCTATACTATCGACCTGTATCGCCGCAAAATCAGAGTTCAGAAGAATGCCGCAAGTTTTATGGCGTTCGTAACGTTGTTTCCGCAGATTGTGGCAGGACCTATTGTCCGTTATGAGGACGTTCAGAATGAAATTGACGAGCGTGTAATAACAGAGCCTATGATTGCGGGCGGTATTTCGCGCTTTATAACAGGACTTGGAAAAAAGGTGCTGATTGCGGATAATATCGGCTTGCTGTGGACGGAAATCAAGGCAATGGAGTTCGGCGAACTGTCGGCTGTAACTGCATGGCTTGGTATTCTTGCGTTCACGTTCCAGATATTCTTCGATTTTTCGGGTTACTCGGATATGGCGGTTGGTCTTGGAAAAATGATGGGTTTTACATTCCCGGAAAACTTCGATTATCCGTATATGTCAAAGAGCGTTTCGGAATTCTGGCGCAGATGGCATATGACTCTCGGCAACTGGTTTAAGAGCTATGTTTATTTCCCACTTGGCGGCAGCCGCAAGGGAAAGGCACGCACTATAATAAATCTGCTTATCGTATGGACGATAACAGGTATCTGGCACGGCGCATCGTGGAACTTTATGCTGTGGGGCGCATACTTCGGCGTTCTTATAGTGCTTGAAAAGCTGTTTCTCGGAAAAGTACTGGAAAAAATCCCAGCGTTCTTCAGCTGGCTGTATACGTTCGTGTTGGTTGTGTTCGGCTGGGTAATGTTCGACGCTGTGGACCAGTCTACGGTTAATATCGGCGTTATGTTCGGACAGGTGGCAAGCTATATCGGAGCAATGTTCGGCGCAAACGGCGTGTTTATCGACAATCTTGCGGTAAACTCGCTTGTGAATTACGGCATTATCTTTATTATCGCAATTATCGGTTCCACGGATATTATAAAGAAGCTGACGGCAAAGTTCAAGGAGAAAGCACCGACTGCTCTTATGTACAGCTATCCCGTGGTTCAGATGTGCATTATGCTTGCAAGCGTTGCGTTTATCACAACGTCAAGCTACCACCCGTTCCTGTACTTTAATTTCTGATAAGGAGGAGATACTATGAAATTCAAAATGACGCCTGACAAACTTATGATAGCACTGTTTTCCGCTGTTCTCCTCGCTTTGCCGATTGCGACAATAGCTATGCCGAAGCAGGTAAAGAGCGAAAATGAAAACCGCACTCTTGCAAAATTTCCGGCGCTTGTCGATGAATACAAATGGGAAAAGGCGGAAACTGTCGGCGATTATTTCTCCGCTTTTAAGTGGAAATACCTTAACGACCGCACAGGAAAAGCGTTCAAGGACGATTTTGAAACCTATTTCTGCGACCACATTGTCGGACGTGAAAGCTGGGTCAAGGTGTGCAATAAGATGCAGACGCTTGCAGGGAAACAGGAAATCAACGGCGTTTACACCAAAAACGGTCAGATGATACAGACGTTCAAGAATTATGACAAGCAGGGCGTTGACGAGGCTCTGGCTGCTATAAATCTCTTTGCCGAGAGGCACGCCGATATGCCCGTAAGTATTATGATAGCACCCACTGCGCAGGAGTTTTTAAGCGCACAAATTCCCGAATATATGGGATTGTCGAGTGAAAAAGCCTTTATTGAAAGCGTATACGGAAAACTCAGTAATATCTCGACTATCGACTGCACAAGCTATCTGTCGGGGCATTCGGACGAATATATTTACTATCGCACGGATCACCACTGGACGAGTCTTGGAGCATACTATGCTTATACCGCTGCTGCAAATACTATGGGGTATACTCCATACGGGCTGAGTGCGTTCAATATTGAAACTGCCAGCAACAGCTTTAAAGGCACGCTGTATTCAAGTACGCTCAACGAAAGCATAACAGACGATGTTATTGAGTATTATCATCTCAAGGACGGAGATCACGTTGTGAAGCTGTCGACCACAGATGATGAAGGAAAGCAGATTGAGAGCGACAGTCTGTATTTCCGCAAATATCTTGAAGTCAAAGATAAGTATTCTTCCTTTACAGGCAGCAACTCGCCTGTTGTTACGATTGAAACAGACGTTGACAACGGAAAAAGCCTGCTTCTCATAAAGGACAGCTATGCACATTCGCTTGTGCCGTTCCTTGCAAATCATTACAGCAAGATAACTATGGTCGATTTGCGATATATAAACACGGATCTGAACTATGTCGTAGATATTGACAGTTATTCTCAGACGATGTTTATGTACAATGCAATTACCTTTGCCGATGACTGCAAGTATATTGCAAAACTGAAATTGACCAAGTGATATGAGGGAAATTATTCTTACCGCAGGCGAAGAGGATAACTGCAGCACTGCAAAGAATTTTCTTCGCCGACACGGCTTTTCGGTGCGTGTTATAAACGGGCTGAAGCAGACGGACGGACTTACACGCAACGGAGAAATACTGCGGACTGTTGACAGGGTGTTCAGCGGCGATAAGGTGCGCATAGTGATTGAAGAACGTTCTGCTATCACGGGGGATTACGCAATTAAGCCAAATCCCACACTTTCCGCTGCCGTGGTGTATGAGGACGAGGACGTGATTGTTTTTGACAAGCCGCCCGATATGCCTGTTCACCCGTCGCTCAGCCATGCAGAGGATACTTTGGCTAACTTGTATACTGCGCTGTATCCCAAAAGTGCTTTTCATGCACTGTATCGACTTGACAAAAACACTTCAGGACTGTGCGTGTGCGCAAAGAACAGGTATGCGGCATTCGTGCTGTCAGAAAAAATCACCAAAACTTATTATGCTGTCGTTGACGGGATTATAAACGAGGGCGGCAGCATTGTAGCTCCTATCGGCAGAACGGACGACAGCATAATAAAGCGCAAGGTGCGTCCCGACGGGCAATATGCTCTGACGCATTATAAGCCTGTTAAAACCGGTAATGGCAGAACGCTTCTTGAAATAAATATTGCAACAGGCAGGACTCACCAGATACGGGTTCATTTTTCGTATATCGGTTACCCTTTGTGCGGCGATGATATGTATGGAGGGGATTGTTCGGGGATTGCGCGACAGGCACTCCATTGTGGGAAAATTGAGTTTGAATTACCGCTGTCGGGAGAAAAAATATCTTTGACAAGCGCGCTGCCGAAGGATATTCTTGCGCTGCTGGGGTAAATCTGATAAGATATCTGACAGTCGCTTTGCAGGCACAGAGTGAATA
Source organism: uncultured Ruminococcus sp. (assembly GCA_964616605.1). Lineage (GTDB taxonomy): Bacteria > Bacillota > Clostridia > Oscillospirales > Ruminococcaceae > CAG-115. The sequence continues at coordinate 100 of CAZTRH010000065.1, read as the reverse complement.
ATTTATGTCAGCGATAAAATTGTTCTTAAGTAAAAGAGTGCTGAATAAAAGTCGATTTTTTCTTGATTTCACAATGTTTTTGCACTGCCTTCATATATAT
>CAZTRH010000064.1:0-10193 GCA_964616605.1 uncultured Ruminococcus sp. | reverse complement strand
GAACCCGAACCGCTGCCGCCGCTATATCCGCCGCTCGGTCTTGTGCCGCCGCCTGTAGAAGACCGCTTCTTGAACTCAGCGGATACAGTCGAACTGTCGCCGATGCCTTCCTTGACTGCATAAGCAGTGACGGTTGTGTTGTCAGAAACAGTAAATTCAGCGGTGTATACTGTGCTTGCGGTTGTAGGCTTGGAACCGTCGATTGTGTAGTAGATTGTTGCGCCTTCGGTTTCGCAAGTGATTGTTACTGTCTGCGAACCTGTGATTGTGCCACCGTTAGGTGTGATTACAGGAACTTTTGCACGGCCTATTGCAGGTGCCAGAATATATCCGCATGTTGTGCAGACTTCGGGGTCGTCGAATGTTGCTGCGCCGCCCGAAACGTGAGTGCCATCTTGCTCTGTTGCATCGCAATTTGCACAATCACGCCAGTGTCCGCTGCTGTCATTAGACCACTCATTGCTGAAGCTGTGCTTATAATCGCCGTATTCATTGCCGCAGATTCGGCATACAGCCTTGCTTGTGCAATTGCCGCCGCTGCCGTCGCATTTTGCCTTGTCGATTTCACTGGAACAGGTCGAGCAGATGTGCCAGTGATATGTGCCGTCGTGTTCCCATGTATCATTGTGATTGTGCTTAAAATCGCCGTACTCAGCCTTGCAGTCATCACATATTGCCTTGGCTTGGCAAGTCGCCGTACCGCCGTGGCAGGCTGTTGTGTCTTCAGTGTGAGTGCAGCCATCGTTCAGACACTTGTGGTAGTGCTTCCCGTTTCTGTCACTAGTCCACTCTTTATCCATATTGTGAGCGTTGGGGTCTGTGCTGCCATACTCTTTGGAGCATGTCGAGCATACCGACTTGCTTACACAAGTAGCAGCAGTGCCGCTGCAGTTATCTTCCTCAAACTTTTTGGTGCAGCCGCTGCAAGCCTTCCAGTGCTTGCCGTTAAGGCTTACCCAATCGCCGAGATTGTGTACATTCGGGTCTGTTTCGCCGTACTCAGCCTTGCAGTCATCACATATTGCCTTGGCTTGGCAAGTCGCCGTACCGCCGTGGCAGGCTGTTGTGTCTTCAGTGTGAGTGCAGCCATCGTTCAGACACTTGTGGTAGTGCTTTCCGTTTCCGTCACTAGTCCACTCTTTATCCATATTGTGAGCGTTGGGGTCTGCTTCTCCGTACGGGGTTTCGCAAGCAGTACACTTTGCAGGGCTTACGCAGGTAGCTGTGCCGCCGCTGTGAGCGGTTTCATTGACCTTTCCTCCGCAGTCGTCGCATATATCCCAGTGGTTTGTAGCGTCATGACCCTTTTCGGTCGCTGTCGGGTGTGTACATTCGTTTACCTTGAATGAGGTATAGAGTTTATCAGCTGTTTTATATTCTTCCTTTCCGTCAACAACTGTTTTGTAGGTGATTTTGTCGGTATAGTTCAGGTTAGCTTTAATGCTTAATTCAAGCTTTATTTCATCACCGACTTTTGCATTTGCGGGAATGGTTATTTCATATGAAAATTCATGACCATTGTCGAAGTTTAGGTCGGCACTAGTTTTGCCATTATAGTTACGCACAACGCAGATAGAATTTGGCATCAGGGGTGCGTCTTCGTTTACGGGATTCTTGACGCTGATACCGACAGAAACCGTCTTTCCGGGAATATTGTTTGTCGGCAGAGTAACCTCAACAACAGCGGTTGCCTTCTCAATATAATCTTTAACACTATAGAGAGGATACCTTATTCGTTGGTTTACTTTATCATAATAACTGTTTTTGCTATAATCGTAATGCTCCTGGTCATCGGGCGTATATACAACATAATACGCTTTACTGCTGCCAGTAAGCTCCGGTATGATGGTTTCGTCTTCCCACTGCCACTTCGGGTCAGACAGCGTAAGAGCAGAAAGTGGCTGACCGTATGTTATTTTTTCCGTGTTTGTGATTGTCGGTGGCTGCCAATCAGGATAATCGGTGTTTCTGATAATCTCATAGTCAAATGAGATTACCGAGTCCTTATAGAGCGGATATTCGCCTTTGTATCTGAGCTCTATTTTATGTATTCCCACTTCAAGTCCGGCATTTTTTAATTTGAACGGATAACTAGTGTCACCCTCGCTTATTGTATACCAGTCTTCAGTCATGTTGGCGTTTTCGCCGTCAATCCACAATTCAAATTCGCTAGGGCTTATCTTCTCATAAAGCTCTATTGATTTTGAACTATTGTATTCCTCTTCAAAACAAATAAATGGGTAAAACCAGAAGTTGTTATCGGTGCCCCACATGCTTTTTGAACCTGTCTCAATCGGCTTTCTGAAAGAGAATTTGATAGTCTTGGACTTCACGTCCGGGAATACCTTAAGATGAGGCAGTTCGACTGTATTGTTTTCAAGATCTATCACTGGCTCAGTCCAGTATGTGGTGTCTAACGTAATAGATTTCTTTTCACTTGCTACAATAGACAGCAATACTTCTCTTTCGTTTCCGAACAGACTGCACGTCGAGCCTTCTATCTCTCCCACGCTGTACGATGTGTCAGTATAGGTCTTCCATCCGGCTATTCCGTAATCTTTTTTGGTGCTGGCTACAAGCTTGCCGAGATTAAGGCAGTTTTTAATATAACCATTTTCAGAACCATAACTGCCTACTTTGCCACAAATTCCGCCGTAGTCATAGTTGTCGTCAGTGTTTATTACCGTACCCTGGTTTAAGCATTCCGAAATTGTTGCGCTGTTCTCCTTGCCATAAAACAGGCCGCAGATACCGCCGACTTGGGTTTTTCCTGTTACTGTTCCAAGGAACATACATTTTTCAACACCGCACGAACCCTGGCAGGATATTACACCGCAAATACCGCCGACGCGGTCGTTAGAAGCTGAGATAACTCCGTCAACTATACAGTTGTTTACGGTAAGTGTGGATTCGTAGCCTCTTTCATATGACGCAGAACCGCAAATACCGCCGACAAAGCTCTTTCCGTTAAAATATACATCTCGAAGCTTGATATCGGTTATCACTATGTTGTCGGCAGCGGAGTTGCTTCTGGCTACATTGACATATCCGAAAAGACCTATATACGATTCGTCGCTGTTATCATAATACAGACCGCTGATGGTGTAACCATTACCATTGAATGAACCACTGAACGGATAATTATTTGTTCCTATGGGCGTCCAGTCAATAAGTCCTGCGGTGTTATCGACAACGCTAACGCCGTCTTCCTTAAGCACCTGTGAATTTACAGTAATATCATTTTTAAGTTCGCCGCTGATTTTATTATTTCCATTGTTTACCTGATCTGCAAACCAGTATAGCTCTGCAACAGATGTAATCTGGTATACGCCGTTGCTTGACTTAGGCTCCACAAGTGAAAACTTAACGCAGACATCGCAGTAAGTAAGGTTGTCAGCGTGGTTATGGTATACGCAGCCCTTTCCGCAGAAAACTTCTGCGCCGCCGCGCGTCGGGGCAGTATCTGTTCCAAAGGTCTGTCCCCAGACTCTTGGGCTGCTGCCGATACCGAGGCAATATGCCACATCGCCGTTTGCAAACTGCTCTGCCGTCTTGAATGTTGCGCCACTGTGTGTGAGCTTTGATTCGGTGTCAAGGTAATAGCAATTTACGATCTGAGCGCTGAAAAGGCTCTTATCTCCATCGACTTTTCCATAAATAGCTTTTGTGTCGGAGTGGGTCTTATTTTCAACGTAAGCATAGCAGCCTTCTGTATGGGCATAAAATATGCCAAAGAGGTAACCTGCCGCACCATTTTCGGCATGGGTTTCGGTAAGGTAAACATCGCTGTTGATGTTTCTGCTGTTTTTAACACCCGCAGTACTATATACTATATTGCCGACTAAGCCGCCTGCATATTCATATCCGACTATTTCTGACGAAATAACGTCGCAGTTTGATATATTGACCGCACTAAGTGTATATCCTGCAATACCGCCTGCAGAAGCTTTTTCAGAGAGTATCTTACAATTTTCAACAATACAGTCCGTTACCTTATCATTGCCAGATATGAGACCCAGAAGGCCACCCGCATTACCAGAACCGGTGACTTTGACTACGCAGTTTTTCACCTTGCAGTTGGAAACAGTTTCTACAACACTACCATTGTTGTTACTGCATGTTCCCAGAACTCCTGTATTGGAGTTAGATGAATATACATAGGAGTCCGTTACCGTAAGGTTCTTTATGGCGGCACCATCATACAAAGTAAACAATCCGCCTTCAGAATACATACCCGAAATTGTGTGTCCGTTTCCGTCAAATGTTACTCCGCGAAGAGCAGAACGTTTCCAATCATAAAAACCGCTAAGGTCTGAGGCAACGTTTCCGTTGCTGTCTACAACGCCGCTGTTAAGCGAAATATCAGCAATAAGTCTGGCGCTTGTGCTGTTATTTGTTTTCCACCATTTAAGCTGATAAGCGTTGCTTATCTCGTACCAGCCGTCTTCTCCCTTAGGCGGCTCGGAAAGCTGGCAGTCGCTGCAGTTTTCGACTGTTACGCCTTCTTCATGGAGATGATACTTTGAGCCGTAGTAAACCTTTTTCTGACCGAATTTAGGGATAGTTCTATTAGTTGTACTTATAGTGAGCTCTTTCTGTCCCCATACATCGCCGTCGTACTTTACGGAATTTACAGTGCAGCCGTTGTTGAGCGTGTATGCTGCATAACCTAAGTAAAGCTGGTTTTCGTCAATTGAAAAACCATCGGAGGTCGAACCGCTATAGTGATAGAACGAATTTTTCACCGTACCGGTGTTCGTTCCGCAGAAGTGGTTTTCATTCTTACTATTTCCGTTTGCAGAAAGGCAGTTTACGATAATACCGCTGTTTGTCTTTACAAAACCGCAGTCTGTAATATTCTCCAGAGCGTTAGCATAGCAGTTTTGTATAAGACCTGCGTTTTCGTAGCAGAAGCCGCCCTCGCCTTCGATATAAGTGCTGTATGATGAAATATAAGACTGTTTTATAACGCCGTTTTTGGTGTTTTCGTTGACAAAGCCGCCGTTTCCGCTCAGTGCAATAGTTTCCACGTAGCAGCCTTCAATAATACCGTTGTTTTTATCGCAAAAACCGCCGTTTTCAAGAGTTATATCGGTAACACGGCAGTCTTTGATAGTGCCGTTGTTTTCACCGCAAAAACCGCTGTTGGCAATAAGATTTTCTTCGGGGGATCTTCCGCCGTTAACGGTACAGTTCTCGATAGTACCGTCATTGGTACCGCACAGAGCGCCCGTCTTGGAGTTGCCTGTTACAAAGACGGTTGAACCCTCTGGGAAACGAGAAATACGTGCTACGGCGCAATCCTTGACCAGACCATTGTTGTAGCCGATAAGTGCGCCGACGCTGCTGTTACCCTTAATCTGGGGAAATGAAGCGGTGAGGTCTTTAATTACCGCATTTTCACCTGTATAACCGAATATACCGATATTGTCGTATTCTTCGGCGTCTAACGCAAAGCCGATACATTTTCCCTGACCGTCATATGTGCCGTTGAAGGGGCTTGTTTCTGTGCCTATCGGAAATTCTGCACCTGATGAGATATCGCTGCGTTGGATAGCATTTGCGTTTGGATTATGCTCAGACTTCAGCCAGCCGTTGACAAGAGCCGCAAACCAGTTGAGGTGGTATCGGGAATCGATTTCATAAGCATTTTTTTCTGTATTGAAATTCGGCTTTGCCGTCATACACTCTTCGCAGAAACCTTTTCCGTAATACTCTGTTTTGTGATTGTGGTATTTAGAATTAAAATATACACGATACTTGCTTCCGATAACGGGGTAATCGTCCGCGCCGATTTCCTGACCCCAGTAGCATACGTCGCCGATTGTATAAGCGACCTTGCCGCTTCTGTATTGATCGGTTGTTGTGTAGTTGGTGTAAAAATTGACTTTTGTCTTGTTATTCCCGTCTGTATATTTGCTATCGTCCTCTTCGTACCACCAGTTCTCATATTGCTTTGTACATTTCTCGTCAGTTTTCCATGCATTGGGGACGTAAACATCTACTACACCGGCACCCCGATTATAATGCGGGTCTGTTCGGGTATTAGCTGAATAAGCAAATGTGTAGAAATCTGTAACGTTATCAAGAGTGTAATCCTCTTTGATAAAGCAGTTATCTATGTATCCGCCGTTAAAAGTTCCGCATATACCGCCTGAGTAACTGCAATCCTTAAAATTAACTACAGTCCAACAAAAAGAAATGGTAGATTTTGGGCTTGATTCAGATACTGTACCCGATTGAATACCAACAAAGCCGCCGGCAAATCTTGCGCCTGTAATGCTGCCGCTGTTGGAGCAGGCTTCAATGGTAAGATGGTTTGTACCGCTGATACCGCCGAAGTATTCGCTCGAATTGCACGCACTGGTAATACCCTTGTCGTTGTCTGCTTTTGTCAAAACAGACAGATTGCCGTAGTTGTCGCAAAAACTAAGAACATTATAGTTTTCGCCGCAGATACCGCCGACGTATTTATTGCCCATAACTTTGCCGTAGTTATCGCAGTTTTTAATTGTTCCGTACGAATCGTTAAATCCGCAGATACCGCCGCACTGCTGTGTTCCATACAATTGTGTGGAGCGGTTGACGCAGTCGGAGATTGTGCCCTTGTTAAATCCGCAGATACCGCCGACCTTTTCGAAGGGTCTGTCGGAAAAATTCTCCGTACCGATAAGAGTACCCGTGAACTCGCATTTTTCTACTGTACCATCGTTCTGTCCGCAGATACCGCCAAGTGAGTTGAATGTATATGTCGGCTCAGCGTTCACGGTGATAGTAGCAGCTACCTTGCCGCTTACAGTACAGCCGGATATTGTACCCTCGTTGTAACCTGCAATACCGCCCAATTTGCCGTGATCCTTTGCAATTGTATTATAATCACTTTCTCCGGGATATTCCACATTGGAAAAGAAATTAAATGACACATCAGCAAGATTGAGATTTTTAATAACGCCCTCTTTGGTTACATGACCGAAAAAGCCGTAATACTTTCGTGCTGTAGTACCGGTTTCTCCGCCGCATACTACTCCGCTGATAGTGTGTCCGTTTCCATCGAATGTGCCGCTGTATTCGTAATTAACAGCGAAACGCTTGCAGCCGCCGATTGGAATCCATTCACTTTTGTCTGTAACCGTGATGTCCGCTGTAAGCTTTGCACACAGGCTGGAGTCGCCGCGCTGAAAACTGCTTATCTCTCCTGTTAAAGTAGAGTTTGTATAGCCGTTTACCTTATCTCTGAACCAGATAAGCTGCTCCTCTGTGCCGATAAGATACGGGTCGGCAGGCGTACCGCTTCCGCTTGGAACGCTTTCTGCGAAAGCAGTTCTGAATAAATCAAATTCCGCAAGCACTCCGCTGGGCGAACTGAAAAGCACCGTCATAATAACGGCGAATGCAGTAAACACCGAAGCCAACTTGCGCATTTTCTTTGCCATATAAATACCTTCCTCTCGTGTAAATTATACGGGTATCTTTTTCCCATACTGTCTGATATTATACTGCTAAATGAACATTTTGTCAATGGACTTTGTTCGAAATCCAGTTTAACGTGTTCGAATTTTTACCGCTCAAAAAAACTTGATAAATCTGCACAAATCTATTTGAAATACGGCGATGAAATGGGACATAATCACGAAAAGACTTTGATGCTTTTGTTCATATAATCAAGGCAAGATATCCTCTGCAGAGTTTATCATAAATGTCGGGCTGCGTCTGCCGTTCAGACTGCCGGAAAAGTCGCCTCTGCCCCTAAGTTGATTGCAAGGGGGCGACAAGGCCGTCACCGCAGCGTGCCAAAAGCAACAGGGGACAGCAAAAAGTTACAAATATACAATTAAAAAAATTTGAAAAAAGGACTTTGTCTACAGTCCCTCTTTTTTATGTCAATCAGATTACATCTACTCAGGATAAAACCACATTTAAAAATAAGATTTTTAAACCGATTTTATTCAACATTCAACTTTAAAAAGTTAAAAAAATTTTCAACAATTTTTCTATTAAAAATTTCTTGAAAATTTTTAACTTATCAACAAACAGCATTTTTGGCTTTAAATAATATATTTTTAACATTATCAACCATGTTTTCAACATTTTTGTAAGTTTTAAACCTTAAGTATGTTGAAAATGTGGTTGATTAACTTGATTTTTTCAATAGTTGAATGTTTTTTCAACAATAACGATATTTTTATTTAAAATAAAAGCAATTAGTGCTGTTTTATTTCAAAAAGTTATATACCACGGGTTATATTTTTGACAGGAATACTTTAAATTTCAACAGCGAATTGGAATTTAATGTTATAATATGGATTTTTATGTCACTTAAAATAACTAAATCAATGGGTTTCTTCACACTTTCCACAGAGTTTTCAACATTAGTTAAAAAGTTTTCATTTTGTTATATTGTGATTGATGTGTGTAATCAAAAACTCTGTTAATAAAAATAGCAATTCGTTGTTGAAAACTTGATTTTTTGTGTATTTTCAACAGTTTAAAACTTTTTAAATGTCATTATTTCTGCTTGAAAAAAATAAAGTATTGTGGTATAATTTATACAGGAATGTTTTTTCTTAAAGGAATTTTAAATTGTGATGGTGATAAAATGAATTCTATGACGTCTCTTTCCGATATTTATAAGGTTGTCGTGGATAATTGCGTTACCCAGTACAAATTATCGGAAACTGCAAGAGATATGTGGTTGGGTTCTCTTGTTCCGATTAAAATGGAAGGGAACGTCCTTACTCTTTCAACCGATACCGAATTTAAAAGGGATACCCTTACTGCGCTGTATCAGCCGTTCATTGAAGAACAGCTTCAGGTCGTTGTAGGGCTTCCGATGAAAGTCAATATCATTGTCGTAGGCAACGCAAGCACTACTAAAGACGATGATAACGCGGTTTCTTCCGTAGGTGTTGCGGACAATGCTCCGGATCCTGCTGCGGAGAACGCTTCTTTTGATAAAAAAATAACCTACACGTTTGATAACTTTATCGTGGGTCCTTCCAATAACCTCGCATTCGCAGCGGCTAAGGCTGTTTCTAAAAAACAGCACGACAAGTATAATCCGCTGTTTATCTATGGTGATTCGGGACTTGGAAAAACGCATCTGCTGTCGGCTATTCAATTTGAAATGCAGAAGAATTACCCGGGAATAAATATTATTTACATTCCTGCTGAAACTTTTACCAATGAGTTTCTCCATTCAATTCAGACTAATACCGTTGAGGTGTTTGATGAGAAATACAGAAGCGCAGACGCATTGCTGATAGACGATATCCAGTTTATAGCAGGTAAGGAACAGACAGAGGAAAAATTCTTCCACATATTCAATGAACTGTATAATCAGAATAAAGTTATCGTTCTTACTTCAGACCGCCCCGCAAAGGAAATCAAGTCCATTTCTGACCGTCTGAGAACGCGATTCAGTTCGGGACTTATCGCCGATGTTAAACCGCCTGAGTATGAAACAAGACTCGCCATTATCCAGCGTAAGGCAGATCTTCTGCACTTTGCTATATCTGAAGATGTAATTGATTACATAGCCAATAAGCTTAAAAGTAATATCCGTCAGATTGAAGGCGTTGTAACAAAGCTTAATGCTCTGTATATGGTATCTCAGATGAAACCCACTATTACTGTGGCTCAGAATGTCATTAAGGATATAGTGACAGATCATCAGCCTATTCCTGTAACCGTTGATAAAATTATCAGCGAAGTCGGAAAAATTTATAATATAGAACCCGACGAAATGCGTTCGCAGCGCAGAACCGCCAATATATCACAGGCGCGTAAGGTTGCTATGTATATTATTCAAGATGTTACGGGAATGCCTTATGAATCGATAGGGCAGGAGTTTAATGGCAGAGATCACTCTACTGTCGTTTATGCCATTAAATCCGTTAAGGAAGAGATGGAACGTGACAGCGGTTTCCGTTCTATTGTCGAAGATATCATAAAGAACGTTAAAACTAATTGAACTTGTTTTTACAGTTGAAAAACATTCTTTGTTTTCAACACTGTTAACAGCTTTTTTCAACGTTGGAAGTTTATAAGTTGGTAACTGAAAAGTTTTTAACTTGTTCTCTTTTTTTTAACGTTTGGGTGTTAAATAAAAATTGGCTGTAAATGCCTTTGATAAAGGAAATATTGAGTATTCCACAGTTTGCACAGCCCTTATTATTATGATTATAATATAATAT
>CAZTRH010000063.1:0-10322 GCA_964616605.1 uncultured Ruminococcus sp. | reverse complement strand
TTCTCCAACAGTGTGTACTGCGTTGCTCTTTCAAAAAGAGCAACGCAGTACACACTGTTGGAGAATGTTCCGAATACATTTATGTGGGTTTCCCCTATTTCAGAAGAACTTCTTTCCAAGTATGATCTTGTTATGAGAAAGTGTCCGGAAAATGAAAAAACATATAAAGATGTGCTTATATACCGCAAGGATTATAAGATGTCAGAAATAGACAAGCAGTTTATTACAAATGTCATTGAAGCTAAAAGGCAATGCATTCAGGTGCAATAATTTTTGTATCAGGTGGTTTTTTCAGATTTTTTTGTTATCAAAAAAACATTATGCTGCAAAATGATATAGCCATCAGCAAAAAGCATTGTACATAGAACAAAGAATGTGTTAAAATATTAACAAAGAGGTGATTGCACTTCTTTGAAAATAGAATTACCTAAAGGAGAATGACTATGAAGCACGAAATTGTTGACAGCGTTGAGAAGTTTGAAGCAACTCTTGAGAGCGTACGCAAGGCACAGAAGAAATTTGCTGAGTTTACTCAGGAGCAGGTTGACAAAATCTTCCTTGCAGCTGCGTCAGCTGCAAACAAGCAGAGAATACCGCTTGCGAAGATGGCAGTCGAAGAAACGGGAATGGGAGTTGTTGAAGATAAAGTTATCAAAAACAACTATGCTTCCGAATATATCTACAATGCATACAAAGATGTAAAGACCTGCGGAGTTATTGAACGCAACGAAGCATATGGCACAACAAAGGTTGCTGAGCCTATCGGTGTAGTTGGAGCTGTAATCCCTACAACCAACCCTACTTCCACAGCAATTTTCAAAACACTTATCTGCCTTAAAACCAGAAATGGTATTATCATTAGCCCTCACCCCAGAGCAAAAAATTCAACGATTGAAGCTGCTAAGGTTGTGTACGAGGCTGCTGTAAAGGCAGGCGCACCTGAGGGTATTATTTCTTGGATCGATGTTCCTTCCCTTGAACTTACAAATACATTGATGAAGGAATCCGATATTATCCTCGCAACAGGCGGACCCGGAATGGTAAAGGCTGCTTATTCAAGCGGCAAGCCCGCTTTGGGCGTAGGTGCAGGTAACACACCTGCGATAATAGATGAAACCGCTGACATTCTCCTTGCTGTTTCTTCAATTATACATTCAAAAACGTTTGATAATGGTATGATTTGTGCTTCCGAGCAGTCTGTTATCGTATCGTCCAAGATTTACGACAAAGTTAAGAAGGAGTTTGAGAACCGCAACTGCTACTTCCTCAATGAAAAGGAAATTGCAAAAGTTCGCAAGACTATCCTTATTAACGGCGCACTTAACGCAAAGATTGTCGGACAGTCTGCTTTCAAGATTGCACAGCTTGCAGGCGTAAAAGTACCCGAAGATACAAAAATTATCATCGGCGAAGTTGAGAGCGTGGATATCTCCGAGGAGTTTGCTCACGAAAAGCTCTCCCCTGTTCTTGCAATGTACAAGGCAAAGACCTTTGCAGACGCACTTGACAAGGCTGAACATCTCATAGCTGACGGCGGTTATGGACACACTTCTTCTCTGTATATCAATGCTGTTACAGAGCGTGAAAAGATTGCAGAGTTCTCTGAGAGAATGAAAACATGCCGTATGCTTATCAATACTCCTTCTTCACAGGGCGGTATCGGTGATTTGTACAACTTCAAGCTCGCTCCCTCTCTTACACTGGGATGCGGTTCGTGGGGCGGCAACTCCGTTTCCGAGAACGTTGGTGTAAAACACCTGATTAACATTAAGACCCTGGCTGAGAGGAGAGAGAATATGCTGTGGTTCAGAGCACCTGAGAAGGTTTATATAAAGAGAGGCTGCCTGCCTGTTGCACTTGGCGAACTGAAAAATGTTCTTGGAAAGAAGAGAGTATTCGTTGTAACAGATGAATTCCTTGCAAAGAGCGGATTTATCGCACCGATTACCGATAAACTTACCGAAATGGGCATCGCTTACACAACATTCTCTGATGTTGAACCCGATCCTTCCCTCAAGTCTGCACAGCTCGGCGCAGAATCTATGAGAAGATTTGAACCTGACTGCATTATTGCTGTCGGTGGTGGCTCTGCAATGGACGCTGCAAAGATCATGTGGGTTCTCTATGAGCATCCTGAAGCTGACTTTATGGATATGGCTATGCGCTTTATGGATATCAGAAAGCGTATCTACACATTCCCGAAAATGGGCGAAAAGGCTTACTTTATCGCTGTTCCTACTTCTGCAGGAACAGGTTCTGAGGTAACTCCTTTCGCAGTAATTACCGACCAGACAACAGGCGTGAAGTATCCGCTTGCGGATTACGAGCTTATGCCGAAGATGGCGATAGTAGATCCCGATATGATGATGAGCGGACCTAAGGGACTGACTTCTGCGTCAGGTATCGACGCTGTGACTCATGACCTTGAAGCTCTTGCTTCTATTATGGCAACAGATTATACCGATGGACTTGCTAAGCAGTCGCTGAAGATGATCTTTGAATATCTGCCAAGAGCATACGACAGCGCACCTTCCAGAGATGGAAATGAAACTCCGGATCCTGTTGCTCGTGAAAAGATGGCTAATGCTGCCACAATGGCAGGTATGGCTTTCGCAAACGCATTCCTTGGAGTTTGCCACTCTATGGCACACAAGCTCGGTGCATTCCATCATCTGCCTCACGGTGTCGCAAACGCTCTGCTCATTAACGAAGTTGTTCGCTTCAACTCCTGCGAGAAGCCTCCGAAGATGGGTACGTTCTCTCAGTACGACCACCCCAAGACACTTGCAAAGTATGCAGAAGTTGCTACTGAACTCGGCTGCAAGGGTAAAACTGATGCAGAAAAGGTTGAGGCTATGCTTACAATGATCGATGAGCTTAAGGATAAAATCGGTATCCGCAAGACTATCAAGGATTACGGAATTGATGAGAAGGACTTCCTTGACAGACTGGACGATATGGTTGAGCAGGCATTCGACGATCAGTGCACAGGTGCTAACCCGCGCTATCCGCTTATGAGCGAAATCAAGCAGATGTATCTTAACGCTTACTATGGTAAAACAACAAAGCTTGTTTAATATATGGAGGTGGAAATTATGTCAGACAAAATAATTGCCGTTCGCACACGCAAGACGATTTATCGTGAGGGTGACACAGTAGTCAAAGTGTTTGATAAGGATTATGCAAAGTATGATGTCCTTAACGAAGCGCTCAATCAGGCTCGTGTTGAGAATATCGGAATAAACGTTCCGAAGATTATTGAAGTCAAGACTGTTGAGGACGGAAAATGGGCGATTGTTTCCGAGTTTATCCCGGGAAAGACACTCTCTCAGCTTATGAAAGAAAATCCTGATAAGAAGGACGCTTATCTGGAAATGCTCGTTGACCTTCAGATCAAGGTTCTGGGTCTTACCTGCCCTATGCTTAATAAGCTGAAAGACAAGATGAACAGAAAAATCAACGAAGCTGATTTAGACGCTACGGTACGCTATGAACTTCACACAAGACTTGAAAGCACACCAAAGCACAGCAAGGTTTGCCACGGTGACTTCTGCCCTGCGAATATTATAGTCAAGGACGACGGAACACCATACATAATCGACTGGGCTCATGCAACTCAAGGCAACGCTGCCGCAGACGCAGCGAGAACATATCTTGTGTTCTGCCTTCAGGGTGATACTGACGCTGCTGAAAAATACATGGATATGTACTGCGAGAAGAGCAACACTGCAAAACAGTATGTTCAGAAGTGGCTCCCGATCGTAGCTGCGTCACAGTCCGTAAAGGGCAACGCTGAAGAACGTGAATTCCTGCTTAACTGGGTAAACGTTGTAGAATACGATTGATTTTTGTGATTTAATTAGGAGGATTTTACTGATGAAGGTTACTGTTTGTATTGGAAGCTCCTGCCATCTTAAAGGTTCAAGAGGCGTTGTTGAAGGATTGCAAAAGCTCATCGCTTCCAACAATCTTCAGGATAAAGTGGAGCTGGGCGGAACGTTCTGCATGAATAACTGTCAGAATGGCGTCTGTGTTACAATCGACAATAAGAGTTTCTCCGTTTCCCCCGATACTGTTGAGGATTTCTTCAATAAAGAAATTCTGGCGAAGGTTTGATAAGTTAGTATAATACTCCGGTATGCCGCCTGTACTGGTCTTAAAAATTGCGTTGTCAGACGCTGATTTTTAAGCAAATGTACAGACGGCTAATGCTGGATTTAAGAAGAATTTGTCAGTATAAAGGAGCGTTAAGCTATGGCGGACTTTCTGAAACTGAAAAAATCGGACTGCAAGAACTGCTACAAATGCATAAGACACTGCCCTGTTAAATCAATAAGATTTTCGGGAAACCAAGCGAATATCATAAGCGATGAGTGCATTTTGTGCGGTCAATGCTTTGTTGTGTGTCCGCAGAATGCAAAGGAAATTGCTGACAGCACCGAAAATATAAAACGTCTGATAAATTCGGGCGCAAAGGTATACGCTTCGGTTGCTCCATCGTTTATAGCAAATTATGAGGGTGTTGGAATTGAATCCTTGACTGACGCACTTAAAAAAATCGGTTTTGAGGACGCTGAGGAAACAGCAGTCGGCGCTTCAATCGTAAAGAAAGAATATGAGCGTCTTATTTGCGAGGATAAACGCGATGTTCTGATTTCTTCGTGCTGCAATTCAATCAATCTTCTTATTCAGAAGTATTATCCCGATGCGTTGCCGTATCTTGCCGATGTTTTGTCGCCGATGCAGGCGCATGGTCAAAATCTAAAAAAAAGACACCCCGGCTGCAAGGTCGTTTTCATTGGACCTTGCGTTTCAAAAAAAGAAGAAGCCGAACATTACCCCGAATACATTGATGAGGTAATGACTTTTGAAGAACTTACCTGCTGGTTAAACCATGAGGGAATTACGCTTCAGAAGGAAATAAAACCCAATAATAACAGCAGAACCCGTCTGTTCCCGACAACAGGCGGAGTTATACGCACGCTTAAAGAGCGTGATCCCGAATATACATACCTTGCTTTTGACGGAATTGATAACTGCCGTGAGGCAATCGAAGAAATTATTTCGGGCAATCTTCATAAATGTTTTATTGAAATGTCCATTTGCGAAGGCAGCTGCTCAAACGGTCCTGTTATGGAAAAATATAAGCGCTCACCTGTCGCTTCTGCATTGGCAGTAAACAAATATGCAGGTCGTGAAGATTTCAATGTGGTGCAGCCTGAAAAGGAACTGCTGAAAAAGAATATTACGAAGATTGATACGAAAGCAGCTATTCCATCTGAACAGGAAATCATGGAAATACTGCGAAAAATGGGAAAAATCCGTCCTGAGCAGGAACTTAATTGCGGTTCGTGCGGATACAACACTTGCCGTGAGAAAGCAGTCGCAATTTACAGAGGAAAAGCAGAAATCTCAATGTGTCTTCCTTACCTGAAAGATAAAGCGGAAAGCTTTTCTGACAATATCATAAGCAATTCGCCGAATGCAATTCTTGCGCTGAATGAAAATCTTGAAATTCAGCAGATAAATAAGGCTGCAATGCGACTTTTAAACGTAAATCATGCGTGTGACGTAATGGGCGAGCAAGTAGTTCGTGTGCTTGACCCTTGCGTATTTATTGAAGCTATGAACACGAATATTCCGATACGCGAAAAAAGAACGTATCTTACAGAATATGACAAATATGTTGAGCAGACGGTAATTTACGATGCAGAATATCACATCGTAATATGCCTTATGCGTGACGTAACTGACGAGGAAAAATCCAAAATCCGCAAGGAAAACGTTGGCAAAACAACCGCTGAAATTGCAGACAAAGTTGTTGACAATCAGATGAGAATAGTACAGGAAATTGCTTCGCTGCTTGGAGAAACAGCAGCAGAAACAAAAGTTGCGCTGATGAAACTAAAGGAGTCGATTGCCAATGAATAACCTTTGTGCAGATGTTGGCTGGAAAAGCTTAAATCATGTTGGCGAACAGCTTTGCGGTGACCATATTGAAATCATTGATGACAATAACGGGTCGATGGTACTTGTTCTAGCCGATGGATTAGGAAGCGGAGTTAAAGCGTCTATACTGTCTACACTTACTTCCAAAATCATTGCAACAATGACATCACAGGGAATGCCTCTTGAGGAGTGCGTACGAACAATTGCCGAAACACTGCCAATTTGTCGTGTGCGTGAGGTTGCTTACTCGACTTTCACAATTATCAGAATAATCAGAAATGAGGAAGCTGAAATAATCTGCTATGACAATCCCGATGTTATTATGTATCGTGACGGAAAATTATTTGACTTCCCTATTGAAGAAATGAATGTTGAGGGAAAAGTAATTCACAAGTCAAGCATCAGACTGCAGGAAAACGACACATTTATCGCAATGAGCGACGGTTGCATACACGCAGGCGTTGGAATGTCGCTGAACTTCGGCTGGGAGCGCAAGGAAATAGCAGAATTTATGGAAACGCTCACTGATGTTGGTTTTACTGCTAAAACGCTCTCAACTGTGCTTACCGACCAATGCCTTAAGCTGTATGGCGGAAGCCCCGGCGATGACACAACAGCGCTTACCGTCAGAATACGGGCAAGAAGTCAGATAAGTCTTATGATAGGTCCTCCGTCTGACAAAAATGATTGTGATAAAATGGTTTCACTTTTTCTGTCAAAAGAAGGGAAAAGAATTGTATGCGGAGGCACTACATCAAGTATTGTAGCACAATATCTGAATAAGCCAATTGTGCCGAACCTGAACTACTTTGATCCCGAAATCCCGCAACCATTGAGGGAATTGATTTAGTAACAGAAGGCGTAATTACTATAAACCGCGTAAACGAATATGCTAAGGACTATCTTGCAAATAACGAGAGTTATAAGCAGTGGAACTATAAGCAGGACGGTGCGGCAATGATTTCCAGAATGCTTTTTGAAGAAGCAACCGACATAAATTTCTATGTCGGAAAAGCGGTTAATCCCGCTCACCAGAACCCCAATCTGCCTATAAATTTCAATATCAAGATGCAGCTTGTAAACGAGCTGTCCGAGAGTCTGAAACGAATGGGCAAGAATATAAAGGTAAATTATTTTTAACAAGCAAAGGAGAAAATCTATGGAACCCGTGCAGAACAACGGAAAAAAACTTTACAAATTTGACACCAAGGTACAATATCTTAAATACAAGGTACTGAGAGAGGTTGCAAGAAAAGCTTGGGACGGCACTCTGTTTGAAAAGATGATGGATATCCCTAAAATTATTGTACCGGGAAACGAACCAACAATGAGATGCTGCGTTTACAAAGAACGTGCAATTCTTGCAGAGCGAGTTCAGATTGCTATCGGCGGTGACAAGAGTAACCCCAACGTAATTGAAGTTATCGAAACAGCGTGTGACGAATGCCCGATGGGCGGATATGAAGTAACAGACGCTTGCCGCGGCTGTCTTGCACACCGCTGTGAGGACGCTTGCCGCAAAGGCGCTATCACATTTGACAGCAACCAGAAAGCACATATTGACAAGACAAAGTGTGTTGAATGCGGTATGTGTGCAAAGAACTGTCCGTACTCAGCAATTATGAACTACAAGCGTCCGTGTATGAGTGCCTGCAAGGTTAAGGCTATCTCGATAAACGAAAACAAGGCTGCGAAGATCGACAATGAAAAGTGCATCTCCTGTGGTGCTTGCGTATATCAGTGTCCGTTTGGAGCAATCACCGATAAGTCTTTCATCATAAATGCAATTGATATGATCCAGCGCAGCAATAACAATCAGAAATACAAGGTATATGCAGTTGTTGCACCGGCAATTGGCTCACAGTTCTCATATGCAAAACTCGGTCAGGTAATCAGCGGAATTAAGAAACTTGGTTTCCACACTGTTGTCGAAGCAGCTCTGGGTGGAGATATGGTTGCAATGAAGGAAAGTAAGGAGCTTGCTGAAAAGGGCGGCGACTATATGACGTCAAGCTGCTGTCCTGCATTCGTTGATTTCATTCACAAGAACTTCCCCGATATGATAGAGCATATCTCTTCAAACTACTCCCCTATGGCTGAACTCGGAAAATACATAAAATCAACAGATCCCGACAGCAAGGTTGTATTTATCGGTCCGTGCACAGCAAAGAAAATGGAATTTCAGAAAGAAAACGTTCGTCCTTACGTTGACTGTGTAATAACATTTGAGGAACTTCAGGCACTGTTTGACAGTAAGGATATTGATATCCGTGAACTTGATGAGGATATTCTCGATAATGCAAGCTATTTCGGAAGAATTTTTGCTCGCAGCGGCGGTCTTTGCGATGCGGTTGTAGAAGCGCTTAAGGAACAGAACATCAACGACTTTGAGCTTAAGGCTGTTTCCTGTGATGGAATTGAGGCGTGCAAGGCTGCATTGCTCAAACGCAGCAAAAACCTCAGCGATGTCAACTTTATTGAAGGTATGGCTTGTGTTGGCGGATGCATTGGCGGTGCAGGCGTTCTTACTCACGGAGAAAAGAACAAGGCAGAAGTTGATAAGTACGGCAAAGAAGCTATGGAAAAATCCATTTCCGAAGCTATCAGCGTCATAAATATGACAAAATAAAAAATGCTAAAGGACAGGCTTTTGCCTGTCCTTTTAAATTATAATAGAAAAGCACGTTTTTAAGACGTGCTTTTAATATTTACCTTATTTCAATGATTTTGAGATTTTTTTAAGGATACGCAATACTTCTTTTTGATCTTCATCGGAAATATCTCTGACAATTTTCATTTGCAGCTGATTTATTCCATTACGAAGTCTTTGATACAATTTTCTGCCTTTTTCAGTAATTCCGACATATGTTTCACGACGATCTTCATTGTGCTTTTCCCTTTCAACAAGACCTTTCTTCTCCATATCACGGAGAACAAGGGAAATTGTCGGCGCTTTCAAATCAGTAGAATTAACAAGTTCAAGCTGAGTTATACAATCGCCTTTTGAAAGACAATCCATAATTTTGCGATATGCAGGCTTCATTCCCAGCTTATCCATCATGTCATAGACGGCACAAGCAAAATCATACCCAACAGAATTGATTTCTGCTAAAAGCGGTTCTTCATTCATCATAAGTTTGCTGTAATCAATAAGACTCTTTTTTGACGGTGTTGTTCCTCTCATAGCGTCACACTCCTAAACACATTATACTTCCAGGCAGGTACATATTACACTGCTTCCAATTGATATAATAACATAACTATTTGAAATTATAAGGAACTTTTTGTAAAAATTATGTGAAAAATGATTATCAAATTATGAATATTCTGACTTGACAACACATTTTAAATCAATTATAATTAGTATAGAAAAGAAAATGGAGTGATTTTTAATGTTAAAAGGAATATTGAATTCAAAAAGCTGCAGTAAGTGCCGTATCTGCTGCGGATTTGACGAAAGCGACAAATGGGAAATCCCATTGATTTATTCTGAAAATGAAGATAAAATCGAGCAGCAATTCGGTCTTAAACTTATAAAGCGTGATAATGAATATGTCTTTGATATGACTTTCAATAAAAACGAAGTTATCTTCTGCCCTGCTCTTGGTGAAAACGGGTGTACTCTTGGAGAACTGAAACCATTTGACTGTAAGATATGGCCATTCAGAGTAAACAAGCTTGGCGAATTTAATGTAATAACAGTATCTCCTGTGTGTCGTGAGGTTTCTTCCCTGCCGCTTGACATGCTTTGTAAATTTGTGAACAGTAATAATTTTGCAGAAAAGCTTTTTACAGAAGCCGAAAACCACCCCGATATTGTAAAACCATATATAGACGACTATCCTATTCTTGCAGTTAAAGCAAAAAATACAGTTAAAGCAATAAATACAGTAAAATAATAACAAAAAGATATGGCATTATCTGAGTGATAATGCCATATTTTCATTTTTTCTATAATCACAGCTGTGATTAATCAGAATATTTTCTCTGAAATTCCTTCAGACTTGAATTAAGCTGCTTTGCTGCTCTCACGTCAAGCACCCATTCAATAAAATGCACCATAAAAAATATCACCATTACTGCTGCAGCAAAACTTATTATAATCACAATATTATCTATTGAGAAATTATCTATACCAAAACCGAAAACAAGTAATGCAGCTTCAATTGCAATAAGTTTAAAAATCTCCCTGACAATCTGCTGCTTTACTGTAAGTTCTCTTTTTGAATATATCAGAAGCATAGGCACCAGTGCTATTGCGCCGTAAATCAAAGGCGACAGGAAGGCTTCATAACCAAACTTTTCTTCGGGACGGAAAATGCTTCCCAATAAGAAAACAGCAAAATCTACAAGCGTTACGATAACAAAATATG
>CAZTRH010000062.1:0-11151 GCA_964616605.1 uncultured Ruminococcus sp. | reverse complement strand
AATCGCACAGCATATCCTTGCTGTCGGGCAAGCTGAACATTTTCTTGAACATAAAATCGTACATCGGTGAAATGATTTCCATTGCGTTTCTCCTTAGCTGCGAATGATGAGCTTCTTCTGATTTTATTATACTACTGTTTGCTATATTTGTCAAGTTGGTTTCAATTATACTGTGCGGTGCTGCCTTAATAAAGAACCCGCAAAATATAGTATTTTCCCGTAAAAAACCTGTAAAATCCCATGTAATTCGGGGTTGAAATCTGGTGTTCATTGTGATATAATTATAATGAACAAAAACGCAATCGACAGGACAACGGGTGCAATGCCATTGAGCGGTTTTGTTCATATAAAAGAGGCCAGGAGGTTGCCCTCTTATTTTTTACGAAAGGTGGTGTATAAAATGAACATCATATCTGACCTTGATTTCTTCAGCCATGAGATTTCAATGTGGAAATATTCTCCGCAGCGTATTATGCAGATTAAGGGCTACCTTTACTACAACTGCGAACACGATATTCTCCACAGAATGCGTACTGCGATAGGTGAGGACGGAGAAAAGGTGACGGTTGACAATCTTCCGAATAATAGGATTATTGATAACCAGTATGGAAAAATGGTCAGCCAAAAAGCAAACTATCTGCTTGGAAAGCCCTTTGTAGCTTCTTCCGAAAACAAGAAATACGAAAGTCTGCTCAGAAAAGTATTTGACGCCCGTTTCAGAAGAACACTGAAGGCAGCCGGAAAGGCTATGCTGTGCGGCGGTATTGCGTGGCTATATCCGTTTTACGACGAGAAAGGAGATTTTTCGTTTAAACTCTTTCCTGCATACGAAATATTGCCGTTCTGGAAAGACAGCGGTCATACCGTCCTGGACTGCGCAGTAAGACTTTATCAGACGGAAGTGTATGACGGACTTTCAAAGCGTATTGCGGAAAAGGTGGAAATCTTTTCAAAAAATGGCGTGCAGAGGTTTGATTTTGAAAATGGCAGACTGGAGCGTGATAAGGACGCTCCCGATTTTTTGCCGTATGTGACGGCTGTCGGAGGTGAGCAGAATGCTTCTGCGATAAATTATGGCGCTGTACCGCTTGTGGCTCTGAAATACACAGAGCAGGAACTGCCTTTGCTGAAGCGTGTTAAGACACTTCAAGACGGTATTAACGTAATCCTTTCGGATTTCGTCAACAATCTTCAGGAGGACGCTCGGAATACTATCCTTATCCTTAAGAATTTTGATGGGGAGAATCTTGGAGAGTTCAGAAAAAATCTTGCCGCTTATGGTGCAATTAAAGTGCGTTCTGACGGAAATTCAGGCGGTGGAGTGGATACTATTTCTGTTGAAGTTAATGCTGAAAATTATCAGGTCGTTCTCAAGATGCTGAAAAGAGCGCTTGTCGAAAATGCTATGGGGTATGACTCCGGTGAAACACGTTCAAGCGTTAATCTTAACCAGATGTATTACCGCTCGATGTACTCGGATATTGATCTTGACGCAAATGATATGGAAACGGAACTCCAGGCATCGTTTGCTGATATTATCAGATTTGTAAATGTGCATTTTCTGAATACTCTCGGTATGGATTTTTCGGGCGAAGAAGTGGATATTGTATTTAATCGTGATATGCTTGTGAACGAGTCAGAGATTATCGAAAGCTGCGTTGCGTCAAAGGGCATTCTTTCCGAAGAAACTATTGTTGAACAGCACCCGTGGGTAAACAATGTACAAAAAGAACTTGATAGGTTGAAGAAAGACGAAGCAGCGGCTGTCGGAGTAAAAACGATGGTTTGAAAACTGTCGGACAGCGTGTTGTTAAAAAGGGCTGTGCGTATGAGTAGTGAAACAGAACTCTGCATGATGTGCGGAGATTATGGAAATTGTACGCTTTCGGAGTTTGTGTGACACGCTGATATCAGAAGGAGGTACTATTTTGGATAAAGAAAAACTAATGGAACTGGGCTGTTCGGAAAGTGCGGCACAGAGTATTTTACAATGTTTCGCCGAACAGCAGAATGCGCATGAAAACGAAATTAAGAAGCTGCGCATGGACGCTGCCGTTGACGCAGCGCTTGCAAAAGCAGGTGCAAGAAACAGCAAGGCTGTAAGGGCGCTGATTAACTTTGAAAACGTTTCGTTCGGCGATGATGGTTCGCTTGTAGGAGTATCGGAACAACTGAGTTCTTTGCGTAAGTCAGACGCATATCTTTTTAATGTATCGGCTGACAAGATCACTTTCAAGGGGTATCAGCCGATTGACAGTATGGACGGTGTGTCATTTGACGGCGCCTCCGCTGCAAGATCTCTTGACCCGGACAGTATGAGCTATTCACAATTAAGCGCATTTATGGGAGAAAATCCCGATTTTAAGCTGAACTGAGGCAAAATGGTTTTCATGTAGGGCGGTAATCAATTTTGCGTTGGTTATATTACAGACTGGTGATAAACTGCATTTCGGTTTATCGCAGCTTTTACAGAAAGGAAGTTTTTTATGACACAATTCAACTCTAAATCTTTTAATCCCGAGGCTTTTGGCCACTATGTTAAGCGTATTCCCAATCACACTAAAAGCGAGCTTGCAAAATCCCGTGCAGTGGGTGTGAACCTCTCCGCAAGAGCCGCTCTGAATGGTCAGGGCGGCTCTCTTTATGCCCGTGTTCCCTATTTCGGGCTGATTTCTGCCGCTACTTCGCAGAACAATGACGGTGCTACGGATATTTCCGCTAATACTTCCTCCACATTCGAGCAGGGATTTATTACTGCGTCAAGAATGGACGGCTGGACGGAGCGTTCTTTCTCGAAATCCATTACAGCAGGGGTGGATTTTATGGATAACGTTGCGGCTCAGATTGCAGACTACAAGGCGGAAGTGGAACAGGGTATCCTCCTTAAAATGCTGGAGGGTGTTTTCTCGATGAAAACAGAGGGTTCTGACATTGCGGCTGTGGCGGCAAAGGATTTTATTTCTGCTCACACTTACGATATCACCGATAATTCGGGCGAGGACGCTATGGTGGGTGTGGATACGCTTAACCGTGCGATGCAGAAAGCCTGCGGCGACAACAAGAACGTTTTCAAACTCTGCATTATGCACAGTGAGGTGGCTTCTCGTCTGGAAAATCTGCAGCTTATGAAGTATCTTACTTACACCGATAAGGACGGGATTTCCCGTGAGCTTTCTATCGGTACATGGAACGGAAGAACCGTGCTTGTGGACGACAATATGCCGACAGAGGAAGTTGAGGAAAGCGGCGGAGTTCCTGCTTACACTAAGTATACTACTTATATTCTTGGCGCAGGCTCGATTATTCTTGATGATATCGGCGACGCTCACCCGTATGAACTTACTCGCGATCCTGCAAGAAACGGCGGTGAAGATACGCTTTACGTTCGTCAGCGTTTTATCTGCGGCGTGGACGGCATAAGCTTTGAAAAGCCTGCGGATCTTACCGCTTCTGCTTCTAATGCTGATCTTGCGAACGGTGATAACTGGCAGATTATCAATAACGGCAGCGAAACTATCCCTGTGAAGTCTATTGCAATTGCTCGTATTATCTCGAAAGGCTGATTGTTATGAATAAAACGCTTTTAGCTGCAAAAGAAAGGCTGGCGGCTCTGGGTTATGTTGTTGCTGATGGTGACGAGGCTCTGCTGAGTCTCGCCGCTTGCCGTTATGAGCAGTATGTTATGGACGATTGCGCTATTTCTGATGCAAATAATATGAAGGACGCTCTTGTCAATGCGGCGGCTGATATGGCAGTGGGAGAGTTTATTAAAACTAAAATGGCTTTTCGCAGTGAGAGTGCTGATGATAATATCATTGCGGATTTTTCAAATTCAAAGATTGTAAAGCAAGTGGCTGTCGGAGATACTACAACAGCTTTTTCCTGTGATGAAGATTTATCTCCTGCCACTTGCATTGACGCTTTTGCAGATTATCTTATCAGCCATGGGAAGGGGGCAATTGCGTGTTATCGGAAAATCCGGTGGTAAAGCAATACAACATTACCGCTGAAGAAACAGCCGCAAAGACGTACTACACTTTTGCAAGGGCGGCTATTGAACGGGAATACTGCGGTGTGTGCGATATTCGTTCGGTTACTAGAGCTGTGAACTCTGACGGTATTACGGAATGTTTGGAACAGCTTGTTATTGAAAATCAGCCGTGCAGACTGTCTTTTGAACGAATTATGTCGGCTGAATGTACCGATACTGCGGCAAACATCTGCCAATCTGCAAAGCTGTTTATCGCTCCCGAAATTGCAGTCCCGAACGGCTCTTTAGTCACTATTCGACAGAATGGCGTTACAAGGGTTTATAAGCGCAGTGGTATGGCGGCGGTTTATCCTACGCATCAGGAAATTATGCTGGAACTTGCAAGTTCTGTTTCGGAGGTGGTTTGATGGATATTCTGAAATCAGTGGGAGCGGCGGTTGCCGCTCTTTTTGATGGCAATATTGCCGTTTACACAGAAGCGGTGCCTGCTGAATGCGCTGTTTCTGCTTTCTTCGTTCAGGAAACGGAGCATTTCTGCGAACGCTCGGTGGGTAAACGCTTTCTTCACAAGAGCCGACTGTGCGTGACTTACTATCCCGAAAGTAAATTCGCAAAAAGAGCGGAATGCGAGAAAATTGCAAAGACGCTTTTTGTGGGACTCGAGTTTGTGAACTCTGACGAGGGAATGATGCGTGGGATAGAAAAACATTACGAAATAAAGGACGGGGTAATGCGGTTTTATCTCGGTTTTGATTACTTTTCGATTTGTGAAGAAGAAAAGACCGTTATGCAAAGGCTTTCATATAACGGAAAAACTGTTAATTAAGAAAGGTTAAGGTGATTATTTTATGGCGCTTGGTGGAGGTTCTTTTTTGGTTCAGAACAAGGTTCTGCCCGGTTCGTACATCAACTTTGTGAGTGCGGCAAGGGCAACTGCTTCGCTCTCTGACAGAGGTGTGGCTACTATGCCGCTTGTGCTGGACTGGGGCGTTGAAGATGAGGTGTTTGAGGTGACGGCGGAGGATTTTCAGAAAAACTCGATGAAGTATTTTGGTTATCCTTATGTTCACGAAAAGATGAAAGGTTTGCGTGACCTTTTCCGCAATGCAAGAACGCTGTTTGCATACAGGCTCAACAATGGCGTTAAGGCTGCAAACAACTACGCTTCGGCTAAGTTCAGCGGAAGCCGCGGTAACAGCATTTCTATTGCTGTTGCTAAGAACGCTGATAATGCTTCGGAGTATGACGTTACGACTCTTATTGACGGTGAGGCGGCAGATGTGCAGACGGTGAGCAGCACTTCTGAACTTATTGACAACGAGTATGTAGTTTTTAACAAGGATAATCAGCTTGCGGTGACTGTGGGTTCTCCGCTTACAGGCGGCGAGGACGGCGAAGCGAGTGCGGCTTCTTATCAGAAATACCTTGATAAAATTGAGCAGTATTCCTTTAACACGATGGGCGCGGCTGTTACAGACGAAACTACAAAGGGTCTGTTCGTGTCTTTCTGCAAGCGTATGAGGGACGATGTGGGCGCAAAATTTCAGCTTGTTCTTTACAATATTGCGGCGGATTATCACGGCGTTATCAGTGTGAAAAACAAGTGTTCGGACGGTATGGAAACCACGCAAGGGGGCATTTCTTACCCGAACGAGGCGGCTATGGTGTACTGGGTGACAGGTGCCGAGGCAGGCTGTGCGGTGAACAAGTCAGTGCAGAATAAGCGTTATGACGGGGAATTTACTCCCGATACCGACTACACTCAGAACGAACTTGCGGCGGCTATCAAGAACGGTGAGTTTGTACTGCACCGTGTGAACAGTGATATCCGTGTGCTTGAGGATATCAACACTATGATTACGACTTCCGATACGCAGGGGGATATTTTCAAGGATAATCAGACTGTGCGCGTAATCGACCAGATCGCAAACGATATTGCAGTACTGTTCAACACGAAATATCTCGGTGTTGTTCCGAACGATAAGGCAGGACGTATTTCGCTGTGGAGCGACATTGTAAATCATCACAGACAGCTTAACGATATCAGAGCTATTGAGGATTTCTCGGAAAAAGATGTTACTGTTGCAGAGGGTGATACCAAAAAATCGGTTGCCGTGAGCGACGCAGTGACAGTGGTAAACGCTATGTCAAAGCTGTATATGACGGTTACGGTATCTTGATGAAAGGAGCAATTGTTTATGGGTAACATTACTATGCGTGGAAAGGACGCTGTTTATGCAGGGCTTGCGGAATGCTTTATCACTATTGACGGCAAGCGATACAACTTTATGTCGCTTACCGAATTTGAGAGCAGGCTGAAAACCAATATCGTAAAGGTGAATATTCTCGGCAAGGTGGGAGCAGGTCACAAGGCGGCAGGCAGCGAGGGCACATGGACGGCTAAGGCACACTATAACCAGTCTGTTATCCGTGAGATGATGCAGAAGTATCAGAAAACGGGTGAATTGCAGTATTTTGAAATTCAGGTTTCAAACGAAGATCCTACTACTTCGGTTGGCAGACAGACTATCATTCACAAGGACTGTCTGTGTGAGGAGATTACTCTGGCGAAATTCGCCGCAGGAGAGGATCTGCTGGACGAAAAACTGTCGGGTACGTTTGACGACTGGGATATGCCCGAAAGTTTTACGGCTATGGACGGTTTTGAGACAAACTGATAGGTTTTTTGCAAATTGCCCACTTCAGATGAGGTGGGCAACTAATTTAAGGAGGTTTTATGTCTGATTTTTCAAGGTTTATGAGAGCCAACAAGGCTTTGGCTGAAAATGTGAAATATGCCGCTACCGCTTCACTTTTGGACGAGGACGGCAAGCCGCTTTTGTGGGAGTTTCGCAGGATTTCTTCCAAGGAAAACGCTCTTATTCAGGACGAGGTTATGTCTGCCGACAACATTACCGCAAAGGCTTCAGAATATATTCACCGACTGATTGCAAAATCTACGGTATATCCGGATTTGTATGACGCAGCTTTGCAGGATAGCTATAATACACGAACTCCCGAGGAGCTGCTTTATGCTTTGGTGGATAATCCCGGAGAATATAACGCTCTGGCTGTTTTTGTGCAAAATCTGAACGGGATTTCCCCATTATCCGAAAAGGTGGATAACGCAAAAAACTGATTCGTGGAGGGTGTGCGGAGGCAAACTATGCCTACTACGCTCTCCACAAGCTGAATATCCGTCCTTCTGTTTTCGCTGAGATGGACGACAACGAAAAGGCTTTTATAATAGCTGCTATCGACATTTATCTTGATGAGGCTGAACAGCACAAAAGGGGGTGAAGGCTTTGACGGGAATTTATGATATTATTCGCCTTTATAAAAACATTGCGGCGGTTTTAAATGCAATGGGTGTGCTTTCAGTGCCGCTTTCGGTTATGGACGGTGCGAATGGGCTGAGCGGTTGGGACAGTGTGAGTGGCTCGGGCAGTTTGAATGGTATCAGCAGTGTGAACGGATCGAACGGTGTGAATGGTGTGGGTGGTTTGAATGGTATGAGCGGATTGAGCATATCGAGCGGTTTAAACGGATTGAATGGTATGAGTGGTTCGGTTGGCGCAATTGGTCGCAGCGGAACTAACGGGTTAAGAGGTCCGGACGGGCTGAATGGATCTAACGGATTGCGCAAATCGAATGGGGCGAATGTATTGAGCGGTGTAAACGGCTTAAACGGGTGGAATGGATTTGACTCCTTGAATGGCAAGGTCGGCTCGGTTGGAACGAACAGTCAGAGCGGGTATAATGGCTTCGGGGTTATCGGTTCTGTCGGAGGGTACCGGCTTGATAGTTTTCCGTTTAACAACTTAACCGAAATGAGGTCGGGAGGATTTTCCGCTTTGCAGAATACTTCAATGAAAACAATTGACCAAGAGCGTATTGAGCAGCTTCACAGAATCACTTCCAATTCGCAGAATGTAGGCGGCGGCTCTGAAATTCGTGTGGATATGTCGGGTATGAGAAACATTGTAAACAATCGCAGCGATATAGACGAATTGATTGACAGACTCTCTGTGCAGCTTTGTGAGGCGGCTTTGTCAATGGGAGAGGGGGTGCATTATTGATGAGCTATAATTTATATCTGGACAAAGTATTGCTGCCGATTGCTCCCGAAAAAATTACAATCAGGACAGATGGTCAGAACAAAACAATAAGTCTGATTAACGAGGGACAGGCGGTTATTCCTAAACAGGCGGCTTTGTCTGTGATAGAATTTGAATGCCTGCTGCCTGCGGTGAAATATCCGTTTGCAACATATGCGGACGGATTTAAGGAGCCGACATTCTATACAAAGTGTTTTTCAGAACTTTCGGGAAAGGTTTTTCGTTTTATTCTTGCACGGACTAAACCTGATGGCAGAGTGGCATCTTCAATTGATATGGCAGTGGTGCTTGATGGCTGGAAGATAAACGAAAATGCGGCTAACCTCTGCGATGCGGCGGTGAATATAAGACTTCGGGAATATCGTCCGTTTTCTGCCAAGACAGTGAAAATCTCGGACGGAAATGCGGCTTCTTCCGAAAACCGACAGCCGTCTACCGTGCGTGATGTTCCTATTGGGATAGGTTCGGACGTTATCGTAAACGGCAGACTTTTTAAAAACAGCTACGGTGCAGAACCGGGACGCACTCTTACTAACTATCGGGGAAAAATAAACTACATCAATCTTAAAGGCTCGCACCCGTATCACGTCACTACTCCGAACGGAGAATGGCTTGGGTGGGTGCTTGCAAGTGCAGTAAGGGCGGTGACTTAATGAAATATGAACTTATTATCAGCGGCAGTGAAAAAGTGTTTTCGCCTGCTGTTGTTGACGGAATAGAATGGACTACATCAAGATGCGGTGCAGCAGGCAAGCTTACGTTTTCGATTATCAGAGATAACGAATGTCTTCCGGACGAGGGAAATAAGGTAACGCTTTGCGTGGACGGAAAAGGTGTGTTTTGCGGATATATATTCTCTCTGGATTGGAATAAAGATGGCATGATTTCAGTTGTGGCATTCGATCAGCTGAGGTATTTCAAAAACAAAGAAACATACATCTATTCGGGAAGAACGGCTTGCTCGGTGCTGAAAATGATTGCCGCTGATTTCGGAATGAAAACAGGTGAAATTGCTGATACGGGATATGTTATTCCAACTCGTGTGGAGGATAACAAGCAGCTTTTCGATATTGTGGGGAATGCAATTGATCTGACTTATCAGAACACAGGCAAGATGTACATACTGTATGATGATTTCGGTAAAATCTCTCTTGAAAATGCTGCGGATATGGTCGTTAAAAGCGGAAGCGAAATACTCTTTTTTGATGAAAATTCGGCGGAGGATTACGAATTTACTTCTGATATCAACAACACTTTCAACAAAATAAAACTATTCCGTGAAAATAAGAAAAGCGGTAATCGTGAAGTGTTCTGCGAATGTGATAACGATAATATCCGAAAATGGGGAACGCTCCAATATTACGCAAAGCTGTCTTCTGATGAGAATGGTAAAGAAAAGGTAAAATCACTTTTAAAACTCTATAATAGCCGAAGCCGTTCTCTTAAAATGAAAAATGCTGTGGGCGATGTGCGTGTGAGAGGCGGTTCTATGGTGGGAGTTGCTCTTGAATTGTCGGGAATAAAGACAAAGGAATATATGATTGTGGAGAATGTTCGACATGTATTTAGGGAAAATGAACATCTTATGACAATGGATTTGCGTGGAGGTGACATAAATGGCTGATATTACAACTCTTGTACGGCAGATAAAACAGGCTGCTGTTGAAGCTGTGGAGGCGTCAAAGCCTTGCGGAGTATGCTTCGGCAAGGTCGTGGGCATGCAGCCGCTGAAAATATCGGTCGACCAGAAGCTGACACTGGGGCGTGAGCAACTTATACTGTGCCGTGAAGTTACGGATTACGAAACGTATTTAACAGTGTGGTGGGGGACGGAAAACGAAACTCTTATTGACGAAAACGATACCATACCTCATCATTACCACAATATCAGCGGTCAGAAGAAAATACTCGTTCACAATGCACTGAAAACAGGCGAAAAAGTGGTGCTGCTGCGTGTGCAGGGCGGTCAGAAATTCCTCGTACTTGACAGGGTGGGTGACGCATAATGATTCCTTCAACAAATATCCAATTCAATATCACAGACGCTGAAACCCAGACTTCGGATACGTTCCGTATGGATACCGCAGAGGAACTCATCTGCGGCGCGACTTCGGATATTGACGCTATGAAACAGGCTGTTTTTAAAATCCTCCGGACGGAACGCTACGAGAACCTCATCTACTCCGCAAATTACGGCGTGGAACTCGCAGACTTGTTCGGTCAGCCGCTTTCATACGTTCAGCCCGAACTGGAACGCAGAATTTCAGAAGCACTTTTACAGGACGAACGTATTCAGTACGTTTCGGATTTCGCCTTTGAACAGACAGGCAAGGGCGAACTGCTTGTGACATTTAAAGTCGGGACGGTGTTCGGGGATATAAATGAAAAAACTACCGTAAATATTTAAAATCATCAGACTGGCTAGAAAGTGCCAGATGCTAGAAACTCGCACAACGGCTAGGCTTTGTGCCTGCCGTTTGTGTGGGTGACAACGCAGATGGTGCTTTATAGCCAGTCCGAAGGAAGGTGAATATCTGATGTTTGAAAATATTTCTTATGACAAAATTCGTGAGCGAATGCTCTCACAAATAAGTGACAAACTGGATAAGCGTGAGGGTTCTGTTATCTCGGACGCAGTATCCCCAGCCGCTATGGAGCTTATGGCGGTGTACATCGAACTTGAACGTATTGTAAACGAGGCTTACGGCGATACCGCAAGCCGCAAGTTCCTCATTCTCCGCTGTAAGGAGCGTGGAATAACTCCGTTTCCTGCGACTTGCGCAGTGCTTCGGGGCGAGTTTTCGCCTGTGGATATTGACGTTACGGGCAAGCGGTTTTCACTCGGAGAACTGAATTACACAGTTACTGAGAAAATCTCGGACGGCGTTTTTCAGCTTCAATGCGAAACGGCAGGCAGAGCAGGAAACCAGTCGCTCGGCTCTCTTATTCCTATCGACTACGTTGACGGTCTGGAGAGTGCGGAACTTACAGCCCTGCTAATCCCAGGTTCTGACGAGGAGGGGACGGAGGAGCTGCGGGAGC
>CAZTRH010000061.1:0-11278 GCA_964616605.1 uncultured Ruminococcus sp. | reverse complement strand
ACCAGCGGATACGAACCATCAGATATATTTTCGTTTTCAGGATAAACTCCGTCCACAGCAAGCAGTTTTACATTGCCGTGACGCACCACGTCCTCCGCATAAAATCTGAATGAAAAACCAAGCGGACTTCCAAGAAATCCAAGCGGATTGGATTTCATTTCTGTTTCCCCCATAAACCGCACAAGCGTACTCTGACTTCCGCTGCCTTCCAGCCGCTTCAATGGGTTAATCGGCATATTCTTGCCGCCAAACTGCTTCCAGTTTGTGTATTTCCCGCTGAACGCACCTCTTATCTGCTCTGTTGTAAGTCCGTCAACAGGATTATTGCCGTTCACAATGAACACAAAGGCTTCTTTCCCTATTGGAACAAATTCCAGTTCAACGCCTTTTTCTTCTGCGTATGCCATCTGCGCTTCAGACGGTGCGGCATTGAACACAATATCCGCAGTGCCGTCCACAACCGCTTTGTACGAACGCAGCGTGTTGTTCATCTGCAGCTTGCTGTCGGACGAAAACTGCTCTCCGTCAAACGAAACTGCACTTTCGGGATAAACAGCGTTTGCAAAAGCGGAAAACAGCGGATACAGTCCCTCTGCCCCGTCAAGCACAGGCAATTCACCCGTAAACTCAACATTTGACTTATCCTTTACTATAAGCGAATTATCGTCAAACGGAAGATATCTCCACACATCAATCGTCCGTGCGGAACGTCCCTCGCTCTCATCGGGCAGACAAGGCTTGGTAAAATTGAAATACACCGCCGTGTTTAACAGCGCAAAAATCGCTGCCACAGCACAAAGCACTGCAATTTGTTTTACAAGAACGGATTTATTGATTTTCATATAATCACCGTCCATTCGCCACAAATGAAATAATGGAACAATGCTCGTGATAGTAAGCCGTAACTCCAAAAAGCACCGCTGTTGCAAGAATACCTGCCGCTGTAACTGCGCAAAGCAGCCGTCTGAACATTTTTTCGCTCATTGCCGCACCTCACATAAACATTATAGCAAGCATCATCATTACCATAAACCCGATAATTGCCGCTGCAATCACTCCAAGTATCACAGCAGATACGATAAATACGACCTTACAGGTCTTTCGCTTCTGAGTGCCTTTAGGTGCTTTCAGAAATAATATCAGCGAAACTATGAAAAATATAACAGAAGCCACAATCGGTAAAGCCATTATAAAATAATTCATTACGTTTTCCATAGCAAATCTCCTTTTAAAAATCATTTTATAACGCATCATCAATGTGCGGCGTTGCCTTAACTTTCATTATAAAGCTGCGAATAAATTCCGCCCTTTGCAAGCAGCTCTTCGTGAGTTCCTTGCTCGGCTATTCCGTCCTCGGTAAGCACAAGAATTTTATCTGCATTGCGAATTGTAGATAAACGGTGTGCAATTGTGATAACGGTGCGGTTTTGTGCAAGCCGCTCCAAAGACTTCTGCACAAGCCGCTCGCTTTCGTTGTCAAGTGCGCTTGTAGCTTCGTCCAGAATGAGTATAGGCGGATTTTTCAAGAATACACGGGCAATTGAAATACGCTGCTTCTGACCGCCCGACAGCCGCACGCCACGCTCGCCGACATACGTCTGATAACCGTTTGCGGTGGACATTATGAAGTCGTGTGCACCTGCCTGCTTTGCGGCTTCGATTACCTCAGCTTCCGTTGCGTCGGGTTTTCCGTAAGCTATATTCTCGAAAATCGTTCCCGAAAACAAATACACGTCCTGCTGAACGATACCTATGTTCTGACGTAGCCGCTTTATATCCATATTGCGTACGTCAACGCCGTCTATCTCAAGCATTCCACCCGTTACATCGTAAAAACGGGGAATAAGATTGCAGATAGTGGTTTTTCCGCCGCCCGACTGACCCACCAGAGCCACCGACTGACCTTGCTTTACCTCAAGATTTAGTTTATCCAGAATAAGCACGTCCGGTTCGTCCGCATAGGCGAAGCTTACGTCTTTAAAGGAGATGTTTCCGTGAAAAACATCGGGTTTCACAGGATTTTCAACGTTGACGATATCGGGTTCAGCGTCCATTACCTCAAAGAAACGCTCAATGCCCGTCATTCCACGCTGGAACTGCTCGGTAAATTCCACAATTCTGCGAACCGTTGCAAGCAGCGTTGTTACATACAAGAGATATGCCATAAGGTCGGCAGGGGTAATCTCGCCGTTAAGCATAAACATACCGCCTGCGACAATCACTGTAAGATACATCAATCCGTCAAAAAGCCTTGTAAGCGAATTGAACGTACCCAGACGGCGGTAGTTTTCACGCTTGATGTCAAGCCAGTCCTGGTTGCCTTTCTCAAACTTTTCCATCTCGATGTCTTCGCCCGTGAACGACTTCACCACGCGGATACCAAGCAAGCTGTCCTCTACCTGTGCGTTTACCTCGCCAATCTGCAGACGATTACGGCGGAAGGTGGCACGCAGCTTTGTGTTATACTTTCCGCACACAAGCACCATTATCGGAAGAACAGCAAAAATAATTATGGTAAGCGGTACGTTTATGGTACACAGAATAACAAACGACACCACCATCTTAAGTCCTGCAATAAAGAACTCCTCCGGGCAGTGGTGAGCGAACTCCGTTACATCAAACAAATCGCTTGTGATCCTCGCCATAAGCTGTCCGACTTTCGTCTGAGAATAGTAACGGAACGACAGCTTTTCAAGATGACCAAACAATGCCGAACGCATATCAGTTTCAATTCTCGCACCCATAACGTGTCCGATATTCGACATAAAGTAATATGCTGCGACATCTATTACCCGTAGTATAAGATACAATGCCGCCGTTTTAACAATAAGCTCCACTGTAAGCAGCGAAATATCATCAGACGCAGTCTGTGCAATATTCCGCACCAGAACAGGCAGCACTATCTCACAAAGCGATGTAAGAGCCGCACAGAACAAATCGAAAACCAGAATATGTATGTAAGGCTTGAAGTATGGAATAAACCGCCTGATAAGCTTTGACTGTTTTACCTTTTTCATCTTTTTTCTTTATCCCCTTTTCTTTTTTTCCAATATTAAGTATAACACAAAAATGAATTTTTTGCAACCATCTTGACAACGGCTTTCAAAAGGGATATAATATTGTAAAACAAAGCATACTGTTCAGGTGATGTTATGAAAAAATTACTATTTGTTTACAATCCGCACTCAGGCACGGGAACGATCCCGAAATACCTTTCTGAAATTCTGACTATTCTCACGGCAGGCGGCTATGACGTCACCGTCCACCCCACCGCAGCACCGCTTGATGGTCAAAATTATATTATGGAAAACGGCAGGAACTACGACATCATCGTAAGCGGCGGCGGTGACGGAATGCTGCACGAACTTATAAACGCTGTTATTGCTTCCGACTGCGGAAAACCGTGCGGATATATTCCCGCAGGCACGGTAAACGATTATGCAGGTTCTCTGGGAATACCAAAGGATATAGCAAGAGCCGCCCATAATATCGTAAACGGCGAATTTATAAGCGTTGACGCAGGCAAATTCGGCGAGAAATATTTCTCATATATTGCGGCATTCGGTATGTTCACTGACGTAAGCTACTCCACCGACCAGAAAGTCAAAAACATCTTCGGTGCGGCAGCATACCTTATGAACGCAGTAAAGTCCCTTGATCTGAAAAAATTCAATGCCACTTCTTCCTATATGACAATCACGGCTGAAAACGGCGATGAGCTGAGCGGCGACTTTATCTTCGGACTGTGCGGCAACACCTATTCTGTCGGCGGACTTCAGAATGTTGTTCCATATAACGCCGATATGCAGGACGGACTGCTTGACGGGCTGTTTATACGCACTCCCAGAAACCCGTTGGAGCTGCAGAGCATAAATTTCGCACTGCTCAACCGCAAATTCGACGACTGCGAGTTTATTACCTGTATGCAGTCGCCCTCTTTCACCATAAGATCTGAAAAGAGCATTGCATGGACGCTTGACGGAGAGGAAGGCGGCACTACAACTGAAGTTACGCTTTCGGCAGTAAAAGCTGCTTACGAAATTGCCGTTCCTCCACGGGTCACATCACCGCTTCGGCTTATCCCCGAAAAATCCGAATTTCCCGAACAATCCGAATAAACAAAACCGCTCATTGCTGTTGAATAGCAATGAGCGGTTTTCAACATTCTGCGATATTCTTCGACCTTATTACACTTTGTAATTAGATTTCGTTTGTTTTCCGACGCATACTGTAATATTTCTAAATAATATTACTTTCAGCATACTAATTACCGATTTATCTCCACATAATCCAACAAAACCCCTTTCCCAATAATGGGAAAGGGGTTTCGACAAATTGTAATATTTATTCGTATTTTTTCTTGTAGTATAGTGCGCCAAATCCCAATCCCGACACACCTCCGCACAAATGACCGAAATGCGACACATTATCGTTCACAAACAGTCCCGAATAGACTTCCTGTCCGAGGTAGATTACAGCAATAAGCACCAGCGTCAGCGGAATTTCTCCCTTTTTCATATTAGTAAAAGCACACAGGATAATCAGCATAAACACAATACCCGAAGCTCCCAGAATACCCGTATTGAACAGCAGCATATTCAGAATGCCGCCTGCCAGTGCGGTAACAACCATCATCACAGCAGTATTCCAGCTGCCGTACCGCTCCTCAACCACAGGTCCCACAAGCAGCAGCATTGTCATATTGCCTGCAAAGTGTGAAAATCCCGAATGCCCGAACACATAGCTGAACACTCTCAGATATGTCAGCGGATTAAGCAGGCTTGAACCGCCCCGTCCACGGCACACAAACAGCAGCTGCGTTGTATAACCCTTTGTCAGATAATGCAGAACTAATACAACCAGACATATTGCAGCAAATGTCAGAATCACAGGTGAATTGTAACTTAATTTCTTCTTAGTACTCATTCTTTTCCTTTCAAAACCCGTGAAAGCCTTGCAACAGGCAGTCCCATAACGTTATAATAATCCCCGTCAATCCGCTTCACAAACAGTGCGCCTTTCTCCTGAATGCCATAAGCGCCCGCCTTATCCATAGGTTCGCCCGACATAATGTACTCCATTATCTCATCGGGTTCAAGCGGATAGAATTCCACTTTGGTTTCCTCTGCGAAAACGTGTTCTGTGCCGTCTGCGTCAATCACGCAAACCCCCGTAAACACGCTGTGCGTTCTCCCCGACAACATCGTCAGCGTCGCCATAGCGTCCTTTACGTCCTTTGGCTTCCCAAGGATTTTCCCATCAATCGCCACCACCGTATCCGCTGCAACTATTGTATGCGTTGACGTCAGCGTGCGGACTTCGCGCGCTTTCTGCTTTGCAAGATACTTCACCGCATCGCCCGGCGTGCTGCCATCGGGAATAGTTTCATCTGCGTTCGCAGGCAGCACCGAAAAATCCTCTGTAATCATCTTAAGCAGTTCATACCTGCGTGGACTCTGACTTGCTAAAATCATATACTCACTCCTGTGTATTGCCGTATTTTTCGTTGTAGTTTGATATGCACTGACGAATGACCTTCAAAGCGTCGTCACGTCCCCGAACTTCGTTCACGGCAGTTTCTTTTCCCTCAAGCTGCTTGTACACGGTAAAGAAATGTCTCATCTCCTGGAAAATGTGGCTCGGCAGCGCCTCAATTCCACGGTATGCGTTGAAAGTCGGGTCCTCAAACGGAATAGCGATAATCTTCTCATCGTTCTTCCCGTTGTCAATCATCGTGATAACGCCGATTGGATAGC
Organism: uncultured Ruminococcus sp.; assembly: GCA_964616605.1. Taxonomy (GTDB): domain Bacteria; phylum Bacillota; class Clostridia; order Oscillospirales; family Ruminococcaceae; genus CAG-115. The sequence continues at coordinate 5,522 of CAZTRH010000061.1, read as the reverse complement.
AATGCACCTCCACCAGCGGATCAATAGGCTCATTGCACAAAATCAGCACGTCCAGAGGATCGCCGTCGTCCGCAAGAGTGCGTGGAATAAACCCGTAATTTGCAGGATAGTGAGTTGAGGTATACAGTATTCTGTCGAGAATAATAAGCCCCGTCTGCTTATCAAGTTCGTATTTCTTCTTGCTTCCTTTTTCGATTTCAACAATAGCGATAAAATCTTCGGGTGTAACCCTCTCTGCTGCGATATCATGCCATATATTCATAGTAATCTCCTTTAAAACATTTCTATGATGATATAATATCACAATTTAAATAATTTGTCAAGTATCCCACCCCGTCACCATTCCCGACAAACGGCATAGAATATACAAAGTCGCTGAAAGGAGCTGCCATGAAAATTAAATTCCTTGGCGGTGACGAGCGAATGCGCCATACTGCGCAGGCTCTCTCCGCTTATTATGATATTGCAACGCCCGAAGAAAAAGCCGCCGTTCTCATACTGCCGCTGCCGCTGACGAAAAACGGCAAAGACATTTTCGCTCCTGCCTCGCCGCAGCCCGTTCCGATTGAAGAAATCGCCCTTCATGCCTATGCGAATGCGCTTATTCTCGCAGGCGGCGAATGCGAACTTCTGACGCAGCTGTGCAAGGCGCATTCTCTTCGTCTTGAAAATTACTTCAAAAGCGAAAGTCTCACTCTCAGGAACGCCGCTCTCACAGCCGAAAATGCCTGTATGCTGCTGATGGAGAACACGAACGGCGCACTTCTTGGTGCTTCTGTTCTGATAACAGGTTTCGGACGGATAGCAAAGGAGCTTGCAAAGCGGCTTACTTCTTTCGGCAGCCATATCACCATTGCCGCGCGCCGCCGTGAAGCTCGCTGCGAAGCGGAATTGTGCGGATTTAGCACAATCCCGACTGATAAAATCGACCGCACTGCTCACCGCTTTGATTTTATAATAAACACCGTTCCTGCCGCGCTGTTCGCAGAAGAAGCGTTTGCGGCAATGCCCGACAGCTGCGTTTATCTGGAGCTTGCATCGCTCCCCGAAGCGCTCACCCGCCCGCTTGCCGAACGCTGTGATGTAAGATATGTTTACGGCGGCGGACTTCCGGGAAAATACTCCCCGAAAGCGGCAGGCTGTTTCATAGCAGAGGAAATACAGCGGCTGCTAAATCCTGACAGAAAGGACTGACCACCCATCGAAACTCTTGATTATACCCGATTAAAGGGACTGCGGATAGGTTATGCGCTCTGCGGCTCATTCTGCACCTTTTCGGCTTCGATAGAATGCCTTGAACGGCTTATAACGCTTGGCTGTGACGTAACGCCGATTATGTCCGACAACGCATACACGCTTGACACGCGCTTTGGCACTGCGCAAAGCCACCGAAGCCGCCTTTGCGACCTCTGCGGAAAACCGATAATCCACGAAATCACCGCCGCCGAACCCATCGGACCGAAGCGAATGTTTGATATACTCGTAGTATCCCCCTGCACAGGGAACACGCTTGCAAAAATCGCACTCGGGATTATCGACACGCCCGTCTGCATGGCGGTAAAGAGCCACCTGCGGAGTATGAAACCCGTCCTGCTTGCGGTATCGACAAATGACGCACTATCGGCTGCAGCTAAGAACATCGGCGCATTACTGAATATAAAGCACTTCTATTTCGTGCCGTTCCGACAGGATAACCCCACTGCAAAGCCGTTTTCAATGACTGCCGACTTAGAGCAAATGCCTTCATCAATCCTTGCCGCACTGGACGGGCGGCAAATACAGCCGATAATCTCAGCATAACAAAACTGCTTATAAAGAAAACCCCCCGACATCACTGTCGGGGGGTGATAGTTATAAAGTCACTACCAAGCTGATAATCACAAAGTCACTATCAGGTTGTCGATAAAGAAATTACTTTCTCTTCTTAGCAACAACTACGCCTGCTGCTGCGAGAACTGCAGGAACAACTGCGAGAGCGATACCTGTACCGGGGTTAGCAGAATCGTCCTTCTTGTCGTCAGTCTTGCTGTCGGAAGATTCAGAGCTGTCAGTCTTGCTGTCGGAAGATTCAGAGCTGTCAGTCTTGCTGTCGGAAGGTGTTTCGTCAGCAGCTACAGAGAGAGTAAGATTCTCATAAGCATATCTGCCTTCGAAGTCTGTGATTGTGAGCTTAGCGTCCTTGCCTGCCTCAGCAGTTACCTTAAGAGTAAGAACTGCAACAGTACCGCCGTTAGCAACACTACCCAGAACTGTGAACTTCTTGGTATCAGCGTTGTAGCTAGCCATAGCGGACTTGTTCTCAACACTTACAACCTCGAAACCGTCAGCCTCTACTGTGAAAGCAGGAACAGAAAGATCCTGACCTGCAACCATTGTTACGGTTACAGTGTTACCGGTCTTAACGTCACCCTCGGTAACGTACTTTACAACGTCAGCGCTTGCAGACATAGCTGTAAGAGCGCAAACTGCAGAAGCGAGACCCAAAGAAATAATCTTCTTCATATTATTTTCCTCCATTGTTATATTTGTTTTGTTTTAAAAAATTGTGCGGAGCGTTTCCCATCGGGGGACATCGCCCCGCACTGATTTATTATGACCTTAAAACGTCGTTAATATGTCCGATTAAGCCTGTGCTGTAAAGTCAGCAAGGATAACGAGCAGGTCGTCTGTTGTGAACTTGCCATCGCCGTTTGCGTCATACTTCGTATCTGTAGAAGAAGCAGTGAATGCGCTCAGAGCGTCAAGCAGGTCATCAGATGTGAACTTGCCGTCGCCGTTGAAGTCATTCTTAACGGTAGAAGTCTTACCGTTCTTAGCCTCATCGTATGCCTTAACCATTGCCTCGTAGGACTTCTTGAGATCCTTCTCGAACTGGTTAGCCTTAACGTCAGTTGCCTTATCCTGCTTATCAGTCTTCAGACGGTTTGCAGGCTGGAATACTCCCTGATCGTCAAATGCGAAGTTGGTAAGCTCGCCATCAGCCTTCTTAACCTTGGATACTTCAAGAACAGAGAGTCTGTATGCGCAGTCGTTGATAGCCTTCTTAAGAGCGTCGCCCTTAACTTCGCCATTGTCAAGTGCAATTGCATAAGTACCGATAGCTGTTCTGATATCCTCATAGCTGTAAGAGAACTCATCATATGCCTTAGTGAGGTTCTTATTAGCGTCATCGAGTGCCTTGTAAACCTTATCGAGAGTTGTACCGTTAATTGTATCGCCCTCATCGTAAGACTTACCCTCTGCCTTAGCGATCTTGTAGAACTCATATGCTTCCTGACGTGCGTCTACAACTGCCATATGGAAGTCAGCAAATGCAGCAGAGTCACCGGTCTTTTCTGTTGTATCGTAAGAATCTTCGATCAGCTTATAGAGCTTAGCAAGAGTCTTGTCTGTCTTCTTAGCAACAGGGAATACATCGTCAAGTCCGTAAGAAAGCTCTCTCCAGATGAGAGTCCATTCCTTAGAAGAACCATTGATTGTCTGGAGCTGAGGACCGCCTTCTGTAAGTTCATTCATAATAGCGGTTGCTGTATCCTTAGCATCTTCCTTAGTATCAGCGCTCTGGAAATCAAGATCCTTGTATGTGTTGTAATGCCCCATTACAGTTACAAGGTTATCAACGTTTTCCTGGTTCTTGCTCATTGTTTCGAGCTGATTATACTTAGCCTTAAGAACATCAAGAGCCTCATTATATGCCTTAGCTTCTGCAACAGCAGTAGCATTTGTAGAAACATCTGCCGAAACCTTCTTGTAGTCCTTAGTAGCAGTAGCGCCAACAGTAGTATTTACAGAGAAGTATACATCAGTACCCTCTGAGCAGTCAGTAGGAACACTAAGAGCAGCTTCAAGAGCCTGGAATGCAGTCTGCATATCTGCAAAATCAACTACAGTGTACTTCATCTTGGTGTAGAGGTTAGTAGACATAGAGAATGTTGCATAAGTAGCGCCCTTAATACCAGTATGAGCACCAGAAGCAAGTGCATTCTTAGCGTCCTCAAGAGTAGCGAAAACTGACTGATCTGCCGTGATTGTAGCGTCAGAATAGATGTAACCATCCTTATCAACAACAGCATATACAGTCTTGTTTGCCTTCATTGTGTGCTTGTCGAAATCGAATGTAACCTCATACTTGTTAGTACCAGAAGTAAAACCTACAATCGCATCTGCAATCTTTTCTGCGTCTGCATAGTTGTAAGCCTCAACGAGCTGTGCGTGATACTTGCTCTCAACAGACTTAGCAGCGGTCTTTGTACCGGACTTAAGATCATCAGCCTTCCAGCTGTTGAAGATCTTAACAGCTTCATCAAGAGCCTTACGAGCCTCGATGTACTTGTCATCAGAAGTCTCAGTTACACCCTTAAGCTCATCAAGATCCTTGTAAATATTCTTAAGAGTATCGTAAAGCTTGTCGCCATCACCACGATCTACCTTGCCTGTACCAATAAAGAAGTTGTTTGCACCCTTGGCTACCTCTGACCACTGGCTGCCATCCCAGTAAGTGTATATCTTATCAGTAGTGTATACGTTATCATCATATACGATATAGCAAAGATCGCCAAATGACAAAGAAAGCTTTGTGAGGTCTGCCTTCTTACCTGTAGAAGGCTTCTCAGTTACAGTACCGCGTCTCCATGTCTCATAGTCAGCCATCTTAGCCTCAAGAGCCTCATATGCTCTCAGAGAGTTTCTGAGTTCAGACTTCTTAACAGTGCTCTTTTCTTCGAGCTTATCAGCAGCCTTCTCAAGTGCTACATATGCGTCTGTGATAGAGCGAGCGTCGTCGGAATCAACGTTACCCTCTGCGTCAACATAAGCGTCAGCAAACTCAGAGAATGTCTCTTCGCTGTAAACCTTATCACCAATGGACTTGTTAAGTACGTTTTCAGAATCATAAGCTGCCTTGTGCTGCTTTACGAGTGCCTTCAGCTCTGTTGCAGAGTAGATTCTCAGGTTGTCCTTAACAGACTTAACCATCTGGTATGCAGCTGTATAGTCAGTAGCCTTTGCTCTGCTATCAGCGAGCACATCATTTGCGTGAGCAACTGCAGCAGTGAAGTCCTCACCCTGTACAAAACCATAATCGTCAAGCTTCTCATCAACAAAGCTCTCAAGAGACTCAAGGTAAGCTTCGAGTTCAGCCTTTGTTACAGCCTCGCCATAATCCTTTGTCTTCTCATCTGCAAAAGCTACAACAGATACGCTGCTGAGAGCCATTACAGACGCCATGGAAGATGCGAGAATTCTTTTCTTCATCATAATAAATCCTCCTGAAAAATGTTTTTTGTTTCTTATCCGACATCGTATGCATCGGGCGCATGATGCCGCTTCGACGGGTCAATCCCGTCCGCTGTGGGTTTAATGGGTTTTCAGAGCGCCATCGGGTCGGCAGACTCTGCGGCAACCCGCACCCCCGTGCGAACCGCCCGTCTGTACGAAAGCGTGTCGACTCGTCCGCCTGCCGTTCATCGGTCAACGTCATTCGGCTTATCGATTGCTTACATTGCAGTAGTCAGTGTTCATTG
>CAZTRH010000060.1:0-11347 GCA_964616605.1 uncultured Ruminococcus sp. | reverse complement strand
GGATATCCTCGTACAAAGCCCTCGAAGCAGAGCCATCATCATGCTCTTCCTTGGTAACGTTGCGCTCAGAGAAGAAGCCGTTGGAGCGCAGTTCCCTGAACAGCACAGGCTCAGTGCTGTGCGGAAATGCAACAGACACGCTGCTGCCGAACTTCTCTTTCAGTCCCTTTGCGATTTTGCTGGTATTTACATAGTTATAGAAGAACTCAAAAACATATGCTCTGGGACGCATCATATAAAGCTCAGGATTATCCTGACGCGGCATGAGTTCAAGCACAAAAAGCTTCTTATAATCGTCCGCAACCGACAAAATTCCCTGTTCGATCTTTGCGGAACATTCCTCCAGAGAATCGAACTTTATTCCCGAACGGTTATTTGTGATATACCTGTTAGGCACAGACACGAAGAAAGCCGACAACTGCTCGTCAACGAAATCCTTGCTGTTTGCACGGATAAATCCAGTAAGCTCAAATGTCGAGAAGTAGTTATACTTCGACATAAGTACCCTTGCAGCCTCACGCTTTGCGCCCGAAATTGCATACGGTATAAGGTAAGTAAAGCCTTCACGCTCAGCAGCGATAAAGTCCGCAACGCTCTTTCCGTTTTCAGAAAAGCGTACTTTCATAATATCGTTCTCATCCCTGCGATAGTGGCTTATCTTATAGACGTTCTCAGGCGTACCATAATTCAATATCGCAAGGTTGATAGTACGCTCTACGCATTCCGTGTCGTCCTGCGCTGTAAGGTTTTTCTTTCTGACAAACGCAAAGCACAAGTCAACCATGTTGATATATGCGCCCTTTTTTGAGGTCAGAGTTGTCAGATTATCATGCAGAGTAGCCTGCTCGTCCTCAGGAAGCGCAAAAACTATCTCAGTATGCTTGAACGGCTCATTCGTAAGTTCCAGTTCACGCACTTTCAGAGTGCCTTCGTCATTTACAACACGCAGATAGTAGTTGTTAGAGCGCATTTTAAACCAGTCAACATTTGCAAAAACGCTCTTTGCACCTAGACCAAATCTGCCCTCACGCTTTTTATCACCGTCATTTCTTCCCACAGACAGGTAATAGAACACCTGCTCCAGACGAAATCCTGTTTCATTATAAGTGAGTTTCACCTGACCTTCGTCAAGGAACTCTATCATAACCTTTATATCGGGGGAATTATAATCGCACCCGAAAACGTTTTGCAAAAGCTCACGGATTATTGACTCTCTCGGATAATCCTTTGCAATACCGCTCATATTGACTGCGCCTCTGCCGGCATACATATTGTTAAAGTAATCCTTGAAAGGACTGCTGTCAATCTCGCCGTCTGAAAGCTTTTGCTGAATATCGCTGACAACTGCCTTCATACCTTCCTTGTCGCCCGCAGTGTTGCGTTCAAAGAAGTCACCTAGCAGTCTTTCAACTGTTTCGTAGCCTCCGCTCATTATCTAGCCCCATTTCTCCGCACTCTTGTGAGATAGCCCCGTGCGGCAGGTTTTAGTAAAACCGATATGTCAAACCGAAAAATTCCGCTTTGCATTGCGGTTAAATGCCATCGTTATAGATCTTAATATACTCTTTGAAAGAACGCTGAGAATCTTGTTCCTTAGCTCTGTACTTCCAGATGCCGTAAAGGACGGAATACTGTATGCAGTCACCGAGTTCAGATATTTCCTGCTTTATCTTCAAATGGAAATCGTCACCGCGGCGCAGCTCGTCAATCTGTTTTTTAGCCTCGCTTATGCCCGAAATCACCTCGAACGCAAACGGTTCGTTTGAGTAAGCGTCATCGGTGAGAGTCTGCGCCATCTGTTCGCGGTGAGCTGCAATATCCAACTTTCCGGAAATCTTCGTGCAAAGACCGCCTATGGAGTTTACAGCCGCTGCAATCGCCGACTCATCGGATTTCTCGTTAAGTCCAAACAGCTTATACAGGGACTTGAGCGCATTATCCGCAAACTCAACCAGCTGCTTGCTGTTGGAAATTTTCTCCGTTTCAGCAACGCAGTATTCACGCTTAACTCGCTTTATAAGATCCTGACAGCTTTCAACCTGACTTGCAAAATCCGAAATATATCTGAGGTCTGCAATTAGATTATTCACGCAAACCGCCTTCTTCGGAATATCAAGCAGAATGTTTCTGGAAATAAGATTATCCGCAAAAGCGTCAGCCATTCCAAGGTACAGCGTCTTATCCAGAACGCAGGCGTCAAACTGTGCATTTGTATCACGGAAGATAACAAAGCGCCTGTTCTCCTCGCCGTCCGTTCCGTGACGTGTCATTCTTCTTTCAAGAAGAACAGGTGACATCGGAAGTTCGTAGTTTACTATGCAATTAACGCTCTCAAATCCCTCACCGACTGTTCCCAGATCATCTGTACCCAAAAGTATCTTCGGAAGTTCCTTTACTTCGCCTGCGGAGAAACCAAGAGTCAGATCACTCGGACGAAACAGTCCGTCACGGGCATAATGAACTTCGGTTCCGTAAAGACAAGTAAGCACCTTATGGAGATAATCCATCGTCGCTTTCTCGCAGGTGTAGATGATCATTCTCTCCGACTCGCCCGACATAACCTCGCCGCAGAGTTTAATCAGAGCGTCCAGTTTCTTATCAAGACTGCGCAGATCTTCAACATCTGATCTTACATAAAAGGATTTCTGATATGTACGCTTTTCCGCTTCATACTTATCGCTGTCAAATTCCTCAAATATATTTCCGCCGTAACGATATACGGGCAATCCCGATTTCAGATCCACGCGTCTGCGCATATTGTTAAGCACTGACTCCTCAAAGCCGTACTCCAGGAACTCAACCTTGCGTCTGAACGTATCGCCGTAAACTTTCGGCGAATAATACCGCATTGCAGCAGAATTTTCATCAAGCTGCGAATTGCTTGCTCCAAATTCAACCGACTCAGCCTTCTCTACTCCATCGCTGTTGTCAAGAACTGCCTTTACAAAAGAAACAAGTTCAGCCTTTTCCGACTCATTCTTTGCAGGGTGCTGAGTGTTTATAAGCAAACGCTCTGTTTTCCATATGAAATTCTTTTCATATCCTGCATAATCGGGAACCGAGGGATTAAGCTCCTCATCGACAATAACAAGATTCCACTCAAAATTGCGAGGGATTCTCTTTTTCAAGAAATTATCCTTGAAGAATGTTTCATCAGATACTATGTACAGACTTGCTCCGGATTCGTTGAAGAACAACAGAGCGTCCGGAGATCCGGGTACAATCTTGAAATCAGCGCCGACGCTTGTAAGAAGGATCTTGTACCAGTCATACAGTTCAATTGCTCTGGTAACTATCAGAATATGCGGATTTTCCTGATTTGCAAGAACGTCGTACACGCACAAACCTGCTTTTGTGTATTTACCCGAACCAAATTCGCCGCAGTTTACCGCAAACCCGAATTTGCGGAGTTTCTCCGCTGCCGCAAGATTAGCGGCAGATAAATCAAGACCTACCAATGGCAGCCATTTAAAATTACTGCTCAATATCTCACACCCCCGAATATTGTTTTATGCGCCGAAAGGAACTTCCTTGCGGACGCAGCTAAATTATGTAATATTTCAACAAAGTGACACTTCTTCACTCTACCTCTTAATTATACAACAATTAGTTAATTATTACAACCCCAACTTGCACACAATTGATATAGAAATATCACTGTTGAAATTTGTGTAACTTTCACAAATTTCAACTATTTTTACCATATTTAACCCATTTCTATTGCTATATCACTAGTGATATAGCCGTTAATCACAAATACAAAAACGACTATATCAGATTTGTGATTATTAACAAATATTCAAAGAAATCTTTGTACAATTAAACAAAGTAATATTTTACCATTGAAAATAACAAAGTTTTGCGTTATCATAGTTACATAGGCAGACTATACTTAACAAGACAAGCTGCCAGACTTTATAAAGGCGGTACTATATTATGTTAAAAACCATATTCTCAAAACGAGAGCTTTCGGAATACATCGACTATTACTCCTGCGTAAGCGATTTGCTGAACAACGCAGAGGTCAATAAACTAAAGACATTCAGACATCACATATTCACAACCCGTTTTCAGCACTCGCTGAACGTATCATACTATAATTTCAGATTATGCAAACTGCTGAAACTTGATTTCAGAGCAGCCGCAAGAGCAGGACTGCTGCACGATTTCTTCTTTTACAACCGAAAGGAGCATCAGAACAAGCTGTCCTCGCACTCTGCCGAACACCCCGTTGTCGCTCTGGAAAATGCCGTTCAGATGTTTTCGATAAACGACCTTGAAGCCGATATGATAGTAAACCATATGTGGCCCATGACCGTTAAGCTTCCGCATTATCGGGAAACTTTCGTGATCACATTGGTTGACAAATTCTGCGCAGTAGGAGAAGTGGGGGTTTGTATCGGTGCAATTATTGCAAAACGCCTGCGCACCATCTGCGGAATGCTTAGCATTCTGGCTTTAAACAGCGGAATTGGATATATGCGGTAATTTAATAATCCACATTTTGTGTATATTTTATTGCTAACCTCTTGAAATCTTTCGGATAATATGATATAATTAAATTAGTTGTTTGCTTATGAATAAGTGATAGCTTTTTTATGCAAGCAAATATCCGGCACAGGCAGAATATTTCAAAAAGCCTTGCTTGTTATAATCAGGAGGAATAATTATGGTAGTTCAGCCAAAAGTCAGAGGTTTCATCTGCACAACCGCACATCCGCTCGGCTGCGAAAAAGCTGTCCTTGATCAGATCGGGTATGTAAAATCAAAAGGCAAACTTTCCAACACTAAAAAAGCTCTTATCATAGGAGCGTCAACAGGTTATGGATTGGGTTCCAGAATATCGGCAGCATTCGGCAGCGGCGCCGCTACTATCGGCGTTATGTTCGACAAGGAAGGCAGTGCGAATAAAACAGGCACAGCAGGTTGGTATAACACTAAAGCATTCGAAAAGTTTGCAAAAGAGGAAGGCTTGTATGCAAAGTCCGTAAACGGCGACGCTTTTTCCGACGAATGCAAAAAGGAAGTAATCGACCTTATAAAAGCCGATCTCGGTAAAGTTGACCTTGTTGTGTATTCAGTAGCAGCTCCCCGAAGAACTGTCGGCGATATCACATACAAGAGCGTTCTGAAAACCACTGACGGTGTATACACCAATAAAACCATAGATTTGCGCAACAACGCAATTTCTGAGGTGTCCATAGAGCCTGCAACAGACGAAGAAGTAGAAGCTACCGTTAAAGTAATGGGCGGTGAGGACTGGGAAGCGTGGATTGACGCACTCAAAGCTGCCGACGCACTGGAAGACAATGCTGTAACTGTTGCTTACTCCTATATCGGTCCCGAAGTCACCCACCCGATTTACTTTGACGGCTCAATCGGCAAAGCAAAAGCCCACCTGTTTGAAACCGCAAAGAAGATGAGCGAAGGAAAAATCAAAGCATATGTTTCCGTAAACAAGGCGCTTGTAACTCAGGCGTCTGCAGCTATTCCGATCGTGCCGCTGTATATTTCCATTCTTTACAAGATAATGAAAGCAAAGGGACTTCACGAAGGGTGCATCGAACAGATGTACCGCTTGTTTGAAAGATTGTCTGAAAACGAGCTGAACCTTGACGAAGAGGGCAGAATTCGCATGGACGACTGGGAAATGCGCCCTGATGTACAACAGGAAGTTTCTGCCGTGTGGGAAAGCATCAATCAGGATAATTTCAGAAACGTAACCGATATTGACGGATACTGGAAAGACTTTTATACGATGTTCGGATTTGGTCTTGACGGTGTTGATTATGACGCAGACGTAGAGATCTGACATTCATTACAATAAAAACAGCCTCGACTTTCCGAGGCTGTTTTTTTACTTAAAATTGTAAAGCTGAACCTGCTCAAATCCGTCAAGCAATTCGTTTGACATTGAGAATGCCCTGTCTACGCCTCTGGCAACGCTCTCTATAGCGTTATCGGCAACAATACACGGCGCTCCTACCCTGTCAGCTACCAGTTCCGCAAGTCCACCGAGCATTGCTCCACCGCCCGTCAGCAGTATTCCCGATGAAAGAATATCGCCCACAAGTTCCGGAGGAGTAGTTTCAAGAGTTGCCTTAATGCTGTCCACTATCTCCACAGCGTTATCAAACAGCGCTTCATACAGGTCCTTATCCGAAATCTCTATGCTCTCAGGCAGCCCTTTCAGCAAATGCCTTCCTCGAATAACCAGCTTCTTCTCACCCGTTGGGTTAAAGACATTCGCAATTTCTATTTTTGCTTTTTCAGCTGTCTTTTCGCCGATTAAAATTTTATATTTCTGGGAAACGTGCCGTATAACTGCTGCGTCAAGCTTGTTGCCGCCCATCTTTATTGAGCGTGACTGAACAATTCCGTTGAATGATACCACCGCAACATCAGTCGTACCTCCGCCGATATCCACGACCATCGTTCCGTTGGGCTTTGAAATATCAACACCCGATCCGATAAGCGCTGCAATCGGCTCTTCAATCAGATAAACCTTGCGTGCGCCTGCCGAAAGCGCTGCTTCAACAACCGCCCTGCGCTCCACGTCCGTTACAGAGCTTGGCACACACATAACAACACGGGGTTTTACCATAAAACCACCGCTTACTATGCGGATAAACTCCTTTATCATAGCCTGCGTCATATCATTGTCAGAAACCACTCCGTCTTTAAGAGGGCGCACTGCCACAATATATTCGGGAGTTCTGCCGATCATCTTATACGCCTCAGTACCAACCGCCACAACGCAGCGTTTTTTCCTGTCGTAAGCCACGACTGACGGCTCATTAAGCACAACGCCTTTTCCCGAAATTGTAATAATGATATTCGCCGTTCCAAGGTCTATTCCTATATCCAATGCCATAATACTCTCCTCTGATATTTCCGTTACTGTTCAGCGTCATTATGAAAACAACGTTTTCTGCTGCCTATCAATTCTCTGGTCATCTGCGAAACAACAATTTTCCGCATAGGCTCTACACGTTCTCCAAGTTCTCTGTTTGAAAAATCTCTTCCATTCTTATTCACTCTTGCGAAACGCACAGGAACTTTTTCAGCGATAATCCTTGAAAATATTTCCACACATTTGTCACAGCTGCAGGCATTAAATCTATCCAGCACCACAGGTGCTTCCCATGCAATTGCAAGTTCTGTTATATTAACAACCACCGTGCCCTCATCGTCACGGAACTCGTCACCCAGACCGCTTCGCATTATCCGTGTAAGCGACTGCTTTCCTCTGAGTTTTGACGGAATGCGGCTCTTTCCTGCAAGCAGCACAGGATTAGCGTCAATGCTCTGCTCCACCAGTTTCATCACTTGCGGAGTCTTGCAGGCGCTGCGTGCCTCAGCTGATTTTTCCTCCGACGATTGAGCCAAACTGTCGTTATTATCAGAAATCACGTCATTATTTTGTATTATTTCTGAAACGCTTCCCGAAGCCGCATCTTCTTTCTTTTTCCTCACGCTGCCTTTGTTAGCGGCAGACAGAAAATCAGAAGCGCCCGGTGCTTTGGTCATTTTCAGTTCTTTTTGTAAAGAAGTGCCGCTTGCGGATTTATAAGTCTTTTTAGTTGCGGCAGATCTGCTTTTCCCATTGGTACGGCTTGCACTCATTTACTTCTCACCGCTTTTAGTTCGTTTTTCCGACTTTTTATCTGTTGAAATAAGTTCGTTTACAAAATTCATATATTCCTTCGCCGAACGGCTGTTAGGCGCATATGTAATAATAGTTTCTCCGTGAGCAGGCGCTTCCGCAACCGAAACCGACGTACTAATTCTGGTTTCAAATATAACAGTATCAAGCTGTTCTGCAATCATCTCAGCCAACTCTTCAACTTCTTTTGTAAGCGTAAACCTAGGATTGTACTTGTTAAGCAAAATACCTCGAACTGACAGCTGCTTGTTGTAATACCGCTTTACAGCAAAAATCGTCTGACGAAGCTGTGCTATTCCCTGAAGAGCAAGCACCTCGCAAAGCATAGGGATTACAAGCTCGTCCGATGCTGTATAAGCGTTTATTGTAAGCACCGACAATGCAGGCGGAGTATCAAGTATGATATAATCGTAATCGTCTTTCACATACCCCAGCTGCTCTCTCAGAACATACTCGCGACCTACGCCTGTCATCTCCAGTTCCAATCCCGACAGCAGGATATTTGAAGGCACTACATCACAGATTTCGCCATTGATTATAGCGTCACCAATATCACAGTTCCCTTTCATAACATCGTAAACCGTGAAATTATCCTCAACCTCTACACCAAGACTGAAACTAAGGTTCCCCTGCGGGTCAAGGTCAACCGCCAACACCTTATATCCCAAAGACGCCAGTCCTCCGCACAATCCTGCGCAGGTTGTGGTCTTGCCCACTCCGCCTTTCTGATTTGTTACAGCAATAATCTTCGACAACTCAATTCCTCCAATATCCGCACTAAATATTCAAAACAACGGTACTCCCAGTGCGGTATAAACCGCATTCAGAAGTACCGTGCATTGAATAAAATCAATAACCCTCAGGATCGATATACTCGCCCGACTCACTATCCTCCGGAACGTAAACGTGATAGTTCGTCTTACCGTTCTTCTTAACGAAGTACATAGCAGTATCCGAGAACGAAATAAGCTCGTTGTAATCCTCTGTATGGAGCGGACAGTAAGAAATACCGATAGACGCACGGACGTTGATAAGTGTGCCGCTTTCGTTGGTATAGCCAACATAAAGCTCGTCAATCAGATCCATTGCAATCTGTTCGAGGTTCTCAATATCCTCCTGGTTTGTATAGCAGAGCATAAATTCATCACCGCCGAAGCGTCCTGCAAAGCCGCCGCGGTCGTCAACCTTCTTACGGATAGTATCGGCAACGAAACGAATAACCTCATCACCGACAGCATGACCATAACGGTCGTTAATGAACTTAAAGTCATCGACGTCTATGAACATAACGCCAATCTTATGCGGTCCTCTTCTGTCGAGAGCGACCTGAAGCTTCTTGATAAACGTTGTTCTGTTGTTAAGCTGTGAAAGGAAGTCAACGCTTGCACGCTCAGAAAGCTGAACTTCAAGCTTCTTTTCGTTATCAATATCGGTAAGCACGCCGATTACACGAAGCGGTTCACCCAGTCTGTCGGAAATACAGGTTGCCTTGCAGGATACCCACACTTCTGTTCCGCTCTTGGACTTGAGTTTATACTCTGCACTGTAACTTCCCTGATTTTTAAGAAGCGTGTTGATATCACGTCTGTACTTCTCGGAAAAATCAGCAGTCATAAGGGAATCGAGGAAACGTCCGTTTGAAAGTGTTGCATTATTCAGATTAATCTCAAACTTTGCAAGCAAATTATCCGATGCATACATTCTCTCCTTGTGGAAATCCCACTCGAACAGCATACTGTCAGACAGCGTTGCAATAGTCTTGTAACGCTCGCCGTTCATATACACCTCTGTAATGAAGTCATTGAACGTTTTCTGAATCATGCCAAGCTCGCTCTTATCATTTCTTGAGTCAACAGGGATTGCACTTACACCCTCTTCAAGATTGATAGCGCTCATGGTCTTGATAAGCTTCTGCATCTTAGAAACAAATCCACTTGCTATAACATATGCCAGAGCAGCACACAGCAGGCAAACCACAGCGACAACGATCCAGATGATCATATTCGTAGTTGACGAGAACTCTGTGATATCGCTTGTACGAACCATGCCGACCCAACGCCATGAATTTACATTTGAAATTGCACCATATGCAATGGTGTACTTTCCTACCTTGCCGTCAATAACCTTTTCCACATTGGAGCCTGCAGAAACAGTGCTTGAAGTAGAGCTGAAAATTGCAGGAACCATGTTAGAGAAAGAGGGATCCATCTGAGCAGACTTCTTTACTTCTCCGCTTCCGCCAAAATTGACTGTATTACCTGCGTTATCAACAAGCGCAAGACTGGCGTTTCCGTTGACGTATGTACCCGACAATGCCTTTCCTATATTGCTGTTATTAGCAAGAGAAACTATGAAAACCACATATCCGTTATCAACTTTTCCGTCATAGCTCATAACTTTGTGTGAAACATATATTGCGTCCTGCTCATCGCTGTTATAGTTCTCCCAGGTAAGAAGCGGTGAAACAGACGAAAGACCATTCTCGTCAAAATGCTGGAAATTTCCCGTCTGCACCTTTCTGTAAGACGCAATAACAGTACCCTTCTTGTTTACAAGCAAAGCGTCAATAATGTCGCTGCGTCCCTGAACAAACGCTTCCATTTCAGTAACGCCTGCTCCGTTGTTCTTCTCAAAGGTTTCTATAACACTAGTCATTGTAGAAAGCGACTTTGCAGAATTAACATAGCTTGAAAATACAGCGTCCAACGAGCCTGATTTAGACAGCGATACCGCAGCCAGCTCATCTGTGCCGACGTTCTTGCTGTAATTCACAGTCATCATAGTTCCGACAATACCTACAATCAAAGTCGGTACAATGATGAAAATTATCAGAACGCCAATAAAACCGAATTTCAGAGTCGATTTTTTCATCGTTTCTCCCCCTAAATTGAAAAATTTTCTTTTGCTATATCAAGCAGCACTCAAAGATTTTTATCTTCCTGTGCCGCCCTTTTCATACGTTCTTCGGACTGAACCTTGTAAATAAACCTGCCTATGTAGTCCTCCTGAGCCGCAGTAAGACCTTGAAACTCACAGCCGTAACCTATTATATTGCCTTCGCCGTCACGCTGAACTCTCAATATTCTCACAGCAGCATTAAGTGGATAATCCTCGAACAAATCAACCTCAACACATACCATATCATCATTGATGTATTCATCGTCAACAACCATAAACATTCCGCCGAGGTTAATATCAAGCACGCTTATGGAATGCGGTTCATCATAGCGAATTGTTTTTTCATCGCGGATATAAAACAACGCTCGTCCGCCAACATTCACCTTAAGCTTATAATAGCGCCTTCTTTCTTCCAGAAGCTGCGTATCATTAGAGCGTGTCACCCGAATATTGAGCTGCTTATCCATGGACATCGTTACCGAACCCATCAAGCGTATTCTGTCGTTGCTCTTTGTTGTCAGAATAACAGCCACAATTGTGTTATAATCAAGTTCGGGCATACCACGTCCCTTTATCATCAGAATACTATCCTCATCTGAAGAAATATTCGCAGGAACAACAAAATGTTTATCAGCGGAAAGGATAACCGAGCCTTTTGTATCAAGGACATCAACCCTAATTACTTTCCCTCCAAATATCATCACATCAATCCTTTTCAATAAATTGCATAACAATCCTTTTATATTATACAATATTTTTTTCAACAAATCAAGATATTTTGTG
>CAZTRH010000059.1:0-11457 GCA_964616605.1 uncultured Ruminococcus sp. | reverse complement strand
GCCGATAGTCTTACCTATTATAATATAATATCTTAAATAATAAATGGCATTAACTTTATTGAGATTATTTTCACAAGCTTTTTCCTCCATATATCGTACAGATATCAAATCAAACACACGCTATGTTGGATTTTGCGCTTAAAATGTGTTTTGTGCAATGTCTGTTTTATTATATTAAAAAAATACTTGACAATTCAGTAGATTTATAGTACAATTAAGTTATCAGTTGGAATTATTGTTCCGCTGCCCATTATTCAAAGGCACACTGTGCCACTATATCTGAAGGAGAAATACTATGAGATACGAAATCAAAGGCGAACCGCTTCCCGTCCTGATTACCTACCTCGACGCAAACGAGTCAATCAACTGCGAAAGAGGCGCTATGAGCTGGATGACTCCAAACATGGAAATGACTACCAGCACAGGCGGCATTGGTAAAGCATTCAGCAAGATGTTCTCCGGCGAATCCATTTTCCAGAACACTTACACTTCAAAGAACGGTCCCGGTATGATTGCTTTTGCGTCCAGCCTGCCCGGTTCTATCCTCACATTTGACATCAGTCAGGGTGACATGATCGTTCAGAAGGGCGGATATTTCGCTTCACAGCCCAGTGTACAGCTTTCTGTTGCATTCCAGAAAAAGCTCGGCGCAGGTTTCTTCGGCGGCGAAGGCTTTATTATGCAGAAGCTTTCGGGCAGCGGTCTTGCGTGGTGCGAGATTGACGGCGCTGTTATCGAGTATGACCTCAAACCCGGAGAGCAGCTCCTCATCGACACGGGTTATCTTGCAGCTATGAGTGCAACTTGCTCTATGGATATTCAGTCCGTCAAGGGCATCGGCAACGCTCTGTTCGGCGGTGAAGGTCTGTTCAACACAATAGTTACAGGTCCGGGCAAGGTTTATATCCAGACAATGCCGAAAAACCAGCTTGCGTCTTCTCTTGGTGTCGGAGCAAGCAACTGACAGCAGCTATAAAATACATAAGAAGTCCCCGTTCGCACGAACGGGGATTAGTATTATCAAAATAAGTCTTTCACCGATTTCCAGTCTTTCACAAAACAGTCGGAATAGCGTTCCACATCTCCCTCTGTCGAAGTTACGCTGTCGAACACGCCCACAACATAAAAGCCTGCACTCTTTGCGGTAACGGCACAGTATTCCGAATCCTCGAACACTACGCACTCCGCAACATCTGCACCCAGCCGCTCCGCAGCTTTAAGATAGATATCGGGTTTGTCTTTGTATGAATTGACGTCATAGCAGTCAATATAAAATTCCATATAATCAAGCAGTCCCGTTCTCTCAAGAAACGGCTGTGCTATATCACGGCGAGTACCTGTGGCAATGCACATCTTAATTCCTGCGGCTTTTGCTTTTTCGAGAAATTCAGCTGCGCCGTCCTTTAAAACAACCTCATTGCGGTAATGCTCACGCATTTTGTCATAAACAGGCTCAACCTTTTCAATCTCCGAAAAATCGACAATATGCTGCGACTCTTTTCGCCAGAAACTCATACTGTCACAAAGAGTGCCATCCATATCAAGTATGTAATATTTCTTCATTTCTTCTCCCCTGACTGTTTTTCATTCAATTATTATTATAGCTGATTTGTTCAAAAAAATCAAGAGCCAATATTTTCTCATTCAGAATAACTTTTTTCGCCGAAAACCAACAATCACCCGAGCGCTCGTTGTGATAAATCACTTCGGAATTATTGCAATATTCTTTCCCACTTGACAAAACTGCTTTAAAGTGATATACTACGATTATATGGCTGATTTAACAAAGGAAGGAATACAGTATGGTCAGAATACGAAATCTGCAAAAGCAATTCAAAAATTTCCCCGTGCTTCGCGGACTTAATATGGACGTCAATGACGGCGACATATACGGTTTTCTCGGAAGAAACGGCTGCGGCAAAACCACAACTATGAACATCATCTGTGATATTATCCCAAAAGACGACGGTGAAATATCCCTTGGCAGCGCAGACGGCAAACCCGTGAAAATAGGTTATCTCCCCGAAAGCCCCACAATATTTAAATATATGACTGCCCGCGAGTATCTTGAATACATCGGAGCGTGTGCAGAGTATGACGGCGACATCTCAAAGCGTGCAGACGAAGTGTTGGATATCGTAGGACTGCGTGCAGCTGCCGACCGCCGCACAAAAGGCTTTTCACGAGGAATGACGCAGCGTCTTGGAATGGGAGCCGCTATCTTCCGCAATCCCGAACTTCTGATTTTTGATGAGCCTACCTCTGCGCTTGACCCGCAAGGCAGAAGCGAGGTAATTGAAATCATAAACCGTCTTAAATCACTCGGAAGCACCATTATTCTTTCAACACACATTCTATCCGATGTCGAAAAAGTTGCCAACCGAATCGGCATTCTCAGCGGCGGAGTACTTGTTGAAGAAGGCTCGCTCAAAGAGATAATGCGCAAGCACGGCGGTGATGTAATAAGCCTGTCGGTAAAAAACCTCACGCAGGAAAACAAGATAGCACTTTTGCGCATTGATTTTGCAAGAGCAGAGTTCAATGAAGCAACAGGCATTTTCCGTTTCGGCACAGACGCCCCCGAAGACGCCGCCAAACGCCTTGTTAAAATCATTGCCGACAACGAAATGGTAGTAGAGGATTTCCATATAGGAACAGCAACTCTTGATGAAATTTTCAGAAAGGTGGCAGGATAATATGCAGCTTAAATATTGCTTTAAAAAAGAGAAAATGCAATTTCTCCGCACGCATTGTTTTACAGTAATCGCACTTGTGATATTTGGCTTTGCAATAGGCAATCCGCTTATGTTCAAATTCTGCGATGTCGTGCTGAGTTCCATGGATTACCCTGATTTTTCAGACGCTTCCACAGTTCAACCGAACGATAACAACAATTCCGCCTCGGACAATTCAAACATTCCATCAAATCTTTTCGGTGGCATTACCGCTGCCGTGAATTTTGAGGGTACCGATATCGGCTCTCACAACGTCAATTCTGCAGTTCCCGACAATACACAATCCAACACCCAAACCGCTGACAGCACCGCTTCAATCAGCAGTATCTTCGGTGAAATCGGAATGGATGACATACTTGCTGTTTATTCGGACGCAGGAATGATGTTCGCAACTTCAATTTCCACATTCACAGGAAGCGCTCTGCTTGTCATAATGCTGATGCTGATGTCGGCAGCAGGCGGCGAACAAAAAAAACGTGCTATGATTGTACCTATGGCAAGCGGTCTGCAATACAAAAACTACCTTGTTCCAAAATTTGTTATTTACCCTATCACAATTATGCTGCTGACAATGGCAGCTTCTATGGTTGCAGGCAGTCTTTGCAACATGATGTTCCCGAATAACAAAATATCTTTTGGAATAATGCTCCTGTCATCACTGCTTTGCGGAATATATATGGGATTTGTTGTTTCAGTTTACTTGTCGGTAGGACTTATAACCTCCAGACCCGGAGTTACAACCGCTATGATTTATGTAAGCCAGACAATGATTCATACTTTGCTTAATGTAATCGGACTGCGTGACTATCAACCGTTTGCACTGCTCAATTACATCAGTGGGGAGATGGTAACAGAAGATTTCTCGTTTTCCGAAGAAGCGCCTGCTATCATCGTTTCAGCAGTTATTGCAATAGTAATCGCAGTACTGATGTATTTCCTTGCTCTTGGCGTGCTTGGTTCAAAGAAAATTGACAACAAAGCTGAGCAAGAGCCTGAATTTTAAGCACAATTAACTTGAACATCTGCGGCATCGTATCACACGGTGCCGCAATTTTTAAAAGCATTCCCCATTATTATGTTCCGACTGCTGATAGCCGCCATAGTGCTTAAGGTAATTCTGCGAAAAGTGGATTGAAGTTTAAATTTGGTAAAAGTTAATATTTCCTCTTGACAACAGCACTTTGCATATAGTATAATAATATTGTTCACATCTGAACTGAATTGCTGCGGCAATACGGAGGAAGTTATGAATTATGTTTATGAAAGCACTTTTCTGTGCAGAGAATTATACCAGTCGGTTCTTACGCCGCTGTGTATAAAGTATGAGCTTACTCATGCAGAATTGATAGTCCTGCTTTTCCTATCGCAGAACGCACAGACAGACACAGCGTCGGATATCGTAAAAAGCCGCCGTCTGACAAAATCGGCTGTATCCGCTGCCGTGCATACTCTCGAAAAGCGAGGTCTTGTAACAGGAGAATACTCTGACGGAAACCACAGATCCATTCATCTTAAAATCTGCAAAGAAGCCGAACAGATTATCACAGAGGGGAAAGCCGCTCAGAATGCGTTTTATAAAGTGCTGACTAACGGTTTTTCAGAAGCAGAAAAATCCAGTCTAAAAGAGTTTTTGAAAAGGATATCTCTGAATATCAAGACATATAACTTAGGTAAAACGTCTGCGGTGGAACTCAAAGCCGCTCAAATCGACTAAGAGCCTCACGCAGCGATACTGTACTAACATAACCATATCGGATAATGCAGTCTGACTATACAGGTTCAGACTTTGTTATAAATAATTCAGAAAAGGCGGTGCGCAATTGAACCCAAAACTAAAAGAAAAAACATTGGAGTCCTTGTCAGCGGTTTTGCCTATAACGGGAATAGTGCTGCTGCTAAGCGTTATTTTGGTACCGATGGAACTCGGAACCATTGTAATGTTTATCGTGGGAGCAATTATGCTGATTTTCGGTA
Organism: uncultured Ruminococcus sp.; assembly: GCA_964616605.1. Lineage (GTDB taxonomy): Bacteria > Bacillota > Clostridia > Oscillospirales > Ruminococcaceae > CAG-115. The sequence continues at coordinate 6,748 of CAZTRH010000059.1, read as the reverse complement.
TGGGTTTTTTCCAACTTGGTGCTGAAATAGCAATGACTCCTCTGGGCGAAGGAATAGGTGTGCAGATCTCCAAAACCAAAAAGCTGTTTATCATTCTGCTTATCGGTTTTATAATGGGCGCTCTTATCACAATATCCGAACCCGACCTTCAGGTGCTTGCAAATCAAGTGCCATCAATCCCGAATATGGTTCTTATATTAACGGTGGCAGTGGGCGTAGGTATTTTCCTTGCGCTTGCGATTGTCCGTATCCGTTATAAAATCAGCCTTTCGGTAATGCTTATAGTTCTTTATGCAATGCTTATCATTGTATCTTTTTTCATTCCAAAAGAGTTTCTTGCAGTCGCATTCGACTCCGGCGGAGTAACAACAGGTCCGATGACCGTACCGTTTATTATGGCAATGGGTGTTGGTCTTGCTTCCGTAAGAAGCGACAAAAACTCAGCAAACGACAGTTTTGGTCTGGTTGCGCTTTCAAGCGTAGGTCCTATCCTTGCAGTTCTTATTCTCGGCTGCTTTTTCAAGCCCGATGGTGCAGTGTATTCGGGAGTAAGCATTGAGGAAGTTGCAACAACAAGAGATGTTGTATTTGTTTTTGCAAAAAGCCTGCCGTCTTATGCTAAGGAAGTCCTTATCTCGCTGCTGCCTATTGCGGCTGTGTTTGTTGTGTTCCAGCTTGCGACGCGCAGATATCAGAAGCGCCAGGTAAAGCGCATTATAATGGGCTTTATCTATACATACGCAGGTCTTGTGCTGTTCCTGTGCGGTGTAAACGTCGGCTTTGCGCCTGTAGGTTCATTCCTCGGCAAAGAGCTTGCTTCTATGTCGATAAAGTGGATACTCATTCCCATAGGAATGGTAATAGGTTATTATATCGTAAAGGCAGAGCCTGCTATTCAGGTTCTTAATCATCAGGTCGAAAGCGTAACAGACGGTGCGATTTCGGTCAAGATGATGAATATGTGTATGTCAATAGGTGTTGCAATAAGCGTTGGACTTGCAATGCTGCGTGTTCTTACGGGAATATCTATCCAGTGGATAATAATTCCCGGATATATCATAGCACTTATTCTGTCGAGATTTGTTCCGAAGATTTTTGTCGGAATAGCGTTCGACTCGGGCGGAGTTGCCAGTGGTCCTATGACCTCGACATTCCTTTTGCCGCTTAGCATAGGCGTATGCGAAGCAGTCGGCGGAAATCTTATGACAGACGCATTCGGCGTTGTTGCACTGGTTGCACTCACACCGCTGATTGCAATTCAGCTTATGGGTCTTGTATACCAGATTAAAACCAGAAAACAACAGAAGAACGCTGTTACAATTACAGCACTTCCCGATGACAGTGATATAGTTGTCGATCTTGAGGAGGATCAGTCGAATGGATAATAACCAGAAGAAAATTTCCTTTCAGCTGCTTGCATTGATAACAACGCCAAAACTCGCAGACAAAGCAGCAGAGATGTTTAAGAAAGGCAATGTACCGCTTCAGTACAAATTCAACGCAGAAGGCACAGCTTCAAGCGAAATAATGGATATGCTGGGACTTGGCAGCGTTGACAAGCGCGTTCTGATATGTATGCTGCCGAAACAGTTTGCGGATATATTGCTCGATAAACTGAAGAACGAACTGCAAATGACCGCAGTAAACAGCGGAATTGCGTTCACAATACCGATTAACGGAATAAACAATCTTATATTCCGTATGTTCGCAGAGAGCGAAGAAGATTATTCCACTGACAGAAAGGGTGAAGTTGTAATGGGAGAGTCAAAGTATGTAATGATAGCTACGATTGTTAATCGTGGATTCAGCGGTGACGTAATGAACGCTGCACGAGGCGCAGGAGCAAGAGGCGGCACGGTAATTCACAGCCACCATATTGAAAACGAAGAGCTTGCAGGATTCTGGGGCTCAAGCGTGCAGGACGAAAAGGAAATCGTAGTAATCATAGCCGACTCCGACAAAAAGCTGCCCATTATGCAGAGTATCGGCGAAAGCTGCGGCACTCACAGCGAAGCAAAGGGCATTGTAATGTCGATGCCGATTGACACCGTTATCGGAGTATGATGTAATAAGCAAAATAGCCGCCCCACCCGGAGCGGCTATTTTTTTCAGCAAATAAAACCGCCCCGATACTTCGGAGCGGCTTTTTTATTCTAAAGGAGTGCGGTATTTATCAGAAATCAACATCTGTATCGTAGTAACAGCACTTAAGCAGCTTTTCCATCTCTTCCTGCGTAGGAATACGAGGATTAGAGCCTGTGCAGGCGTCACCGATAGCGTTCTTTGCGATTTCGGGAAGTCTTTCGAGGAATACATTCTCAGGAACAAATCCCTGCTCTGTGGGATAGCTGTCTGCACCGTAGTTCTTGATGCAGTGAGGAATGTTCAGCTTGTCGTTCATATCGCGCAGATACTTGATAAGCAAAGCAACCTTCTCATCATCGTTTGCGCCGCCGAGGTGCATATAATCAGCGATTACACCGTAACGCTTCTTAGCCGTTTCGTCCTTTGCATTGAACGCAATAACCTTAGGCAGATACATAGCGTTAGCCGCACCGTGAATGATATGTGCGCCGTAATCCGCAAACGCTGCGCCAGTCTTATGAGCCATTGAGTGTACAATACCAAGCAGAGCGTTGGAGAATGCCATACCTGCGAGGCACTGTGCATTGTGCATTCTTCCGCGAGCTTCCATATCACCGTTGTAAGACGGGATAAGGTCTTTCATAATCATCTCGATTGCGTGAATAGCAAGCGGATCTGTATAATCGCAGTTAGCGGTAGAAACATATGCCTCAACAGCGTGAGTCATAGCGTCCATACCTGTATGCGCAGTCAGTTTCTGCGGCATAGTTTCGGCAAGGTCAGAGTCCACGATAGCTACATCGGGAGTAATCTCAAAGTCTGCGATAGGATACTTGATACCCTTGTCATAATCGGTAATGATTGAGAAAGCAGTAACTTCCGTTGCTGTACCCGAAGTTGACGGAATAGCGCAGAAATGAGCCTTTTTGCGAAGCTCAGGGATACCGAACACCTTGCACATATCTTCAAAAGTGCAATCGGGGTATTCGTACTTTATCCACATAGCCTTTGCAGCGTCAATAGGCGAACCGCCGCCCATAGCCACTATCCAGTCAGGCTGAAGCTCCAGCATCTTAGCTGCGCCGTTCATTACTGTTGTAACAGATGGATCAGGCTCAACGCCCTCGATAAGGAAAACCTCCATTCCTGCCTGCTTGAGGTAGTCCTCAGCCTTCTGCAGGAAACCGTTCTTCTTCATCGAACCGCCGCCGACAACAATAACTGCTTTCTTTCCCTTGAGAGTTTTCAGCATCTCAAGAGAGCCTTTGCCGTGATAAAGATCACGAGGTAATGTAAAACGTGCCATAAAGTATTCCTCCTTAAAGCTTCTTTTTTGTTATTTTAGCACAAAAAAATTCAACTGTCAATAGTAAGTTAGGTATAACTTAATGCCTTTTTTGATATAACTGACAAAACACTCATTCATATGAAACGCTATGTTCAACAAATAATTCAATTATCAGACAATTCCCACAATATTATACAAATAATTTGCCAATTCCTGCAATCGGACCGAAATATAATCCTTAAAATGCCAAGATTGTTCTTTATCTCCAAAAAACGGTTTTGAAAGATGATGCTCCCGCTTTTCTTACATCAATGCTCCACATTCCGCTTTGCAGACCAAGCACCGATGTAGAATAACAAAAAGGCTCAGTTCACCGCCGAGCCTTTTCTTTTCCCAAAACGACAAAAACCCCTCCCTTTCGGGAGGGGCAACACGTGTTAATTGTATCTAAGCTGCATTAAGCGGCAATTCGACTAAAGATATTAGCCGAGGAGCTGCAGAATGGACTGCGGCTGCTGATTTGCCTGTGCGAGCATAGACTGAGCTGCCTGCTGAAGAATGTTGAACTTGGTGTAGTTCATCATCTCAGAAGCCATATCAGTGTCACGGATAGAAGACTCAGCCTCTGTCAAGTTCTCACTTGTTGTGGTGAGGTTGGTGATCTTATGCTCGAGTCTGTTCTGTGTAGCACCGAATGTTGCACGAACCATAGATACCTTGTTGATAGCGTTATCGATCTGGTCGATAGCTGCGTTAGCGTCTGCCTGGTTAGCGAGAGAGAGGTTCTTGGTGTTAAGACCATCTGCTCTGGAAGAGATGTTAAGGTTGGACTTCAGTTCGCCCATACCCTCAGTGTTGTACTTGAATGTGAAGTCAACGCTGTCCTTGGTTCTTGCACCTGTCTGAAGAACGAGGTGGTCAGAATAAGTCAGAGGAGCAGTAGCAGCATTGTTGGAGTTGGACTTAGAAACTTCTGTGTTTACGTCCTTAACAACAGCGGTAGGAGCGCTGGAGCTGTCATAAGCATAAGCGTCAATACCGATCTTGTATGTTACTGTACCGGAAGAACCATCACTATTGGCAGACATATCGCCCTGCTGTGTAGGAGTAAGTGTTGCAATCGTTGTTGCAATAGAAGTGCCATCAGCAGAAAGGAGACCGATAGTTGTTACGCCCTTAGCCGAAACGCTAACACCTGCAACAGTTCCGTCCTTAAGTGTGATCTTAGTAACTTTGTCAGCGGTAGCATCAGGAGTTACAACTGTGCCGTCGGAAAGTGTAAGACCTACATTCTTGTGGTCAGCGTCGCCCTTACCGTCAGCAGTATATGTGAACTTGAACTCTGCGCCGTCGAGAGCCTTAAGAATGCTGTCTCTAGCTGCATTCATATCAGCGTCCTTAACAGAAGCAGCTGTTACAGCTACACCAAGGTCAGCTGCTGAAAGCTTGATAGCGTTAGCATTTGAGCCTTCCTTAAAGCCTGTGGTATCAGTAACGGTTGCGCCTGCGTTTGTAGGACCATACTTGCCTGCATACTCGTTGTTTACAGTAATTGTAATTCTGTCGCCATTCTGAAGCTGAGTAGCGTCCATAACAACGTTTACAAGGTCAGCTGCATTTGCGGTACCGAAAGAGAAACCGCCGTTCTCGGTGTGGTTTGTATCGGGGTTACCCTTAGTACCAGCAGCTTTGTTTACATTAACCTTATCCTTATCAGCACCGTTTGTTGCGCTAACGCAAGTCCACTTCTTGTTGGTAGCGTCATACTCGAATGTGAAGTCAACGCTGTCCGGACCCTTCTGCTTAGTGGGGTCATTTCTGTCCCAGCTAGCATTGAGGTCGTTCCACATTGTGTCAGCCTTTGTAGTGCCGTGTGCAGTAGCAGCATCGTCAAGTTCCTGACCATCAAGTACGTTTACATCAGAAGCTACGAGGTTCTTTGCATTTCTGATATAGTTGGTGTAGTCGAAAGAGCCGTTTACAGCCTTCAGACCATCAGCCATCTGACCGCCGTTGAGCATTACAACGCCGTTGAAGTCTGTATCAGCGATCTGATCGAGTTCGTCATTGAGCTGATTGAACTCGAGCTGAATAGCGTCACGGTCAACTTCGTTCTGGTATGTACCGTTAGCAGCCTCAGAAGCGAGTTCCTTCATTCTCTGAAGAATGGAGTGAGATTCCTGAGCAGCACCCTCATATGTCTGGATCATGTTGATACCGTCCTGAGAGTTACGGATAGCCTGATTCAAACCCTTGATCTGGCTTCTCATCTTCTCGGAAATAGCAAGACCTGCAGCGTCATCGCCTGCACGGTTGATTCTGTAACCGGAAGAAAGCTTCTCAGAAGACTTCTTCATGCCGGCAACATTAGTATTGAGCTTGTTGTACGCGTTAAGAGCGTTAAGGTTGTGTTGTACTACCATTCCCATAGTAATATCCTCCTTGAATTAACTTTGCCCTATATTAGGAATCATTCCAGAGGGCATTTTTTAAAATGGTTTGTTTCCTTGCGTCGACTTTCAAGGAAACCAGCTTTTTCAGCTGTCACAACTATTATATCGGTTGAGTTTTATGAAACTTTAGCATTTTAGGAAAAATTTTTAAAAAATTTTTGTATTTTTTCTTAATCTTGTGTATTTTACACAAAACATAGCCGCTCCCAACGTGCATTCCGCACAAAAAAACGGCGGAATTGCTATCCGCCGTCATATTTATTTTGAAGTCGAACCAAAACCGCCGTTGCGCACGCCGTCTGCGTCATCATCTTCAGTAATTCCGTATTCCGTGAAAACCCCCTGCATAAATGCCGTACCTTTGGGAATAACCACGGTTTTTCCCTCGTTGGATTCGTTGGTTATTTTTGCGAAAATATGCCCCTCGTTATCCGAATAGTAATAATCGCTATCGATAATACCAACCGTGTTATTCAATCTTAATCTGAACTTGAACCCCAGACCGCTTCTGGGATACAGCGACAGCAGCCAACCCTCAGCGATTTTCACACGAACGCCCGTAGGAACAGCAATCGTTTCCCCCGGCTTAAGCTCGATATCAAACGGAGCGAAAAAGTCGTACCCTGCCGACCCCACAGTCGCACGGCGCGGCAGCATAACAGCGTTGTAAATCTCCTCTGCATCGTTTGCCTTACAGCCTTCTTTGAAAATATCAAGACTTACTTTTTCAAATTTTGCAATTCTTTTCATAAACGCTCCTTATTAATATTATTAAATGCTTAACCTTTGTATCAATAACAAAGTCAACCTCGCATAAAAAAACCGCCGAACCCAATGTGGTAAGGTTCAGCGGCGAAAATGGTGGGCGCGGGTGGATTCGGACCACCGAAGCGAAACGCAACAGATTTACAGTCTGCCCCCT
>CAZTRH010000058.1:0-12235 GCA_964616605.1 uncultured Ruminococcus sp. | reverse complement strand
CCACCACTTCATCTTTTTGTCAAGTATTTTTTAAAACAAAGCTTTTTTTTCAAAAAAAAATAAAATATATATTGAAAAAATCTTGATATTATGGTAAAATGAAACTTATAGTGTTGGGTAATCCAACAACAAAAAATCAAGGAGAAAAAAATATGTACATAACCTGTTTAGACTTAGAGGGCGTACTCGTCCCCGAAATATGGATTGCATTCGCGAAAGAAAGCGGTATTCCGGAACTTTGCCGTACCACTCGTGACGAACCCGATTACGACAAGCTCATGAAATGGCGTATCGGTATTCTCAAGGAGCATGGTCTGGGACTTAAGGAAATTCAGGACGTTATCGCAAAGATTGACCCTATGCCCGGTGCAAAGGAGTTCCTCGACGAACTGAGAACTCTCTCGCAGACCATCATCATCAGCGACACCTTCACTGAATTTGCAGCTCCCCTTATGGCAAAGCTCGGTCAGCCTACCATCTTCTGCAACTCGCTTGAAGTTGCTGCAAACGGTGAAATCACAGGCTACAAGATGCGTGTTGAGAAGTCCAAACTCACAACCGTAAAGGCTCTTCAGAGTATCGGATTTGACACTATTGCAGGCGGCGACAGCTTCAACGACCTTGGAATGATCACTGCTTCGAAGTTCGGCTTCCTGTTCCGCTCTACGGAGCAGATAAAGAAAGATTATCCGCAGCTTCCTGCTTTTGAGGAATATTCCGACCTTATGAAGTTCCTTAAAGAGTGCCTTACAAAGTAATTCCAAAACAACTTATCCTGCCGATTAAATATCGGCAGGATTTTTTTGCAATTTTTTTATTTTTTCATAAAAAGCACTTGACAAATTATCAGCTCTGTGTTATAATTTCATCAAGATATCAGATTGATATCACTTTAAAATCATAATCAGGAGGGTATTTATATGACAAACGAAAAGAATTACAATTACGAAGAAAAGCAGCTTAAAGCCGTAAGCGGCTGGGGAATATTTTTCCTTACAACCTTGCTTATGCTTGCAGCAACAGCCTTGATGGTACTGGCAATAATCGGATTTGAGAGCAGCGATAGTAAAGGTGTACCCTATAACGCAGGCAATATCGCAGAAATGGTTATCGGCTGCGTATGGCTGTGCATAGGTTGGATACCCTATCTTGGACTGAAAGTTATCCGCCCGAATGAAGCAGTTGTAGCAACGCTTTTCGGTAAATACATCGGCACACTGAAAAAAGAAGGCTTCTTCTTTATCAATCCTTTCTGCATTTCCGTTGCGCCTAACAGCGAATCCGAAATCGTAAAGCAGCAGGCTGCACCCAACGTCACCGTAAACATTCCCGTTTCTTCCGGAAAGAAAATCTCGCTTAAAACAATGACTCACGACAACGAAAAGCAGAAAATCAACGACCTTTCGGGTAATCCTATCGAAGTGGGAATTATGGTAACATGGCGTGTTGTAGACACTGCAAAGGCTGTATTCAACGTTGACAACTTCAGCACTTACCTTTCCAATCAGGCAGACTCCACACTTCGTGACGTTGCTCGCTGCTATCCGTATGACAGCACCGATGATGACGAAAAGACTCTGCGCGGCTCGTCCAACGAAATCGCTGAACAGCTTAAAAAGCTGCTTCAGGAACGCGTTGAAATAGCAGGTCTTGAAATTATCGAAGCCAGAATTACTCACCTTGCCTATGCACAGGAAATCGCCGCCGCAATGCTCCAGCGTCAGCAGGCAACGGCAATCATTGAAGCACGTCAGAAGATAGTGGACGGCGCAGTCGGTATGGTTGAAATGGCACTCAACAAGCTTTCTGAAAGCAGCATCTGCGAGCTTGACGAAGAGCGCAAGGCCCAGATGGTAAGCAATCTGCTTGTAGTGCTGTGTGGAAACAAGGACGCTCAGCCTATCGTGAACAGCGGCTCAATCTACTGATAAAGGAGAAACGTATGAATTTAAATACATTCCTCTCTTCGGGAGGATTATCGGTTGTAATCCCCGCAGACGCAGCAGAAACCGTCCCTGTAAGCGCAATCGCAGGAATGATTGTCGCAGGACTTTTGTGCGTAATAATTCCAATTGCATTGCTTATTTTCTACAAGCTTAAAAACCGTGAAGTATCGCTGCTCAGCGCAGTATGGGGAGGATTGGGATTTTTCGTGTTCGCTCTGGTGCTTGAACAGCTTCTGCACCTTGTAATGCTGCCGATAGCAGGAAAAAATATGTGGGCGTATGCTTTCTACGGAGCGTTTGCGGCAGGTATTTTTGAGGAAACAGCTCGTTTTCTGGTTTTCAAAACCGTGATGAAAAAGAAAACCTCTCCGAAAGACGGCTTTATGTACGGCATAGGACACGGCGGAATTGAATCAATACTTCTCATCGGCACAACAATGATAAGCTACACCGCAATAGCAATTCTGGTAAACACAATCGGCATTGACGAAACGCTTGCAATGACGGGAGCTGTTGACGAAGCAACAAAGGCAATTGCTATGGAACAGATAAACGGCATTGCTTCCACAACTTTTGCAGCTTGTATGCTGAGCGTTTTCGAGCGTATCTTAGCAATAATAATTCACCTGTCGCTGTCAATCTGGGTTTTCAAAGCGGCAAAGGAGAAAAAATCCGTGTGGCTTTACCCTGCTGCAATCGTTGCACACGCTGCTTTCGACTTCCCCGCCGCATTGTATCAGTACGGAGCAATCCCGATCTGGGTTGTCTATGCAATAATGGCAGTGCTTCTTGCAGCAATTGCGATAATAGCAGCAAAATTTTACAAATCAATGAATACTAATGCAAACTAAGGAGGAGAGCCTATGGCGGACGAAAAAAAGGAACAAAAAAAGCAAGTGCCGCTGCGGCTCTCTGCTACACTTTACAACGAGCTTATGCGTTGGGCGGAGGACGATTTCCGCTCGGTAAACGGACAGATTGAATATCTTCTCACCGAATGCGTTAAATGGCGCAAAAAGAAAGGAGAAGATAAAGAATGAGCAGCAATATAACATATATGCTTGCTGCCGTTCCTGTTCCTATCGTAATGATAATCGTATAAGCATTCAAAAAATGGTAGTTTTATCCAGGAATAAAATAATTCCTTTCGTAACATACTACTAGAGCAATGCCGCAAAAGCTGTTTTGCCGTGCGGCATTACTTCAGACGACTTTTGTCGTACAATTGTTACGAAAGGAAGTTTTTATTATGGGAACTGAATTTGCAAACAAGCACATTGGCTGCACAATCAACAATTGCGAGCATCACTGCTGCTGCGACAACTACTGCTCTCTCGACAAAATCGAGGTAGGCACACACGAGTGCAACCCCACAGTAAGCCAATGCACAGACTGCCTGTCTTTCAAAGCTAAGGCCGGAGTTTAAAGCTGTTCTAATCGGAAATTCTTTTCGGCGGTTCTTCGTTTCGGAGAACCGCTTTTCGCTTTGGAAACGCCTCTCTTGCCGCCTTAACCGCTTTTCCCGAAAGCAGAATTACAGCGGTGAGATTTGGTATTGCCATAAGCCCGTTCATAAGGTCGGCAGCACCCCATGCAAAAGACATATTCACCACTGCGCCAATTACCGAGAACACCACAAACACCACGCAAAACGGCTTTCGTAGACGCTTGCCCCACAAAAACTCAACAGCTTCTCCTGCGAAATAACTCCACCCAAGCACCGTTGAAAACGCAAACATTACTACCAATACAGCAAGTATTCTGCCAGCAAACTTTCCGAAAGTCTGCGAAAACGCATATTCCACAAGTCCCACTCCCATAATCGGCTCTATTCTTGCAGAAACTATCTCTCCTCCCTCAACATTTCCGACTACGGAAAACAGATTGCTGTAACATATCCCCTCAGATTTGACTTCAGCTGTGACGCTTTTGCCGTCAACAGTTACGCACGCAAGTTCAGACGGCAGCGCAATCCCCTCGGTTATCAGCCGCTCACTGTCAGTCACTCTGAAATATTCCGCATCAGTTCCAACGCTCCCAAGGACTTCGTAAGACATCGGCACATTGCAGGGACTTGACAACAGTGTAAAAGCAGTCAGACTGCACATCACTATCGTATCAAAGAATATTTCAAAAACACTCCACATTCCGCAGACAGCAGGATTTTTAATGCCGCTTGCCGTATGTGCAAACACCGATGTTCCAAGTCCCGCTTCATTCGAGAACACACCACGTCTGAACCCCATTGAAACAGCCGTTTTAACCGCTGCACCTGCCATTCCTCCGCCAATCTGAGCAAGTCCGAATGCACTCTTGAAAATACTTCCGAACACATCGGGCAAATTCCCGATATTCCGCGTCAGAATATACACACAGCCTATTATGTAAAACGCCGACATAAGCGGCACTATTTTTGCGCTGAATGATGAAATCCGCTTTGCGCCGCCGAACACGATAAACGCAGCCAATACCGCAAGTACAACGCCTGTTACAACCGCAGGCACTCCGAAGCCGCTTTTCATCGCCTGCGAAGCTGAGTTCATCTGTGCTGCGTTTCCCATTCCAAACCCCGACGCAACGCATAAGAACGCATACATAAGCGACAGCGGACGGCTTAGTTTTCGCATTTTCGGATTTTCTGCAAGTCCGTCACGGATATAGTACATCGCACCGCCCTTGTAAACGCCGTTTTCCTTTTTGCGGTACATAAGTCCAAGCACGTTTTCCGCAAACCCCGTCATCATACCGAACACAGCCGAAATCCACATCCAGAAAACCGCTCCTGCACCACCAATCGCAACCGCCGTAGAAACGCCTGCGATATTTCCCGTGCCGAGCGTAGCCGCAAGCGCCTGACACATTGCCGCAAACGGTGATATTTCCTCGTTTTTCTCACTTTTTGAAAAGACAGTTGATTTCAGTATCTTCGGAAATTTCCGTATCTGAAAAAAACCGCTCCTTACACTCAGCATAATTCCTGTAAACAGCATAAGCGCAAGCATTGGCGCGCCCCAAACCACATTATCGCAAATCCATAATATCAGGTTCAAACAAATCACCCCTTGTCCATTATACTCAGGACAAGGGGTTTTAGAACCTGTTACATAAGCTTTGTGTGCCGCTTTTTCGAGCAGATTTTTGAAGTCATAGGTTCATGATCGTCTGCGAGGCGGCTTTTTGCCTTGCGGCGAAGTATTCGGCTTTTGCGGAACGGATTGTTTCTCATCTGCAAAGGCAGGTTTGGGATTGCTCCGGCTTTGCGGCTGATTTAATTCCGCGGGCGGATCTGTACTGTCGAAATGTTCTTTTGAAAAATCCGAGAAATCGCCCATATAATCGTCTGTATTATCGGGAAGATTTTTCTTTTTAAGCTTTGAACGCACAAATTCAGCAAACATCAGATAAATCACTGCGAAAACAGGCGCGCCCAGAAGCATTCCCCATATCCCGAACAAGCCGCCGCCAATCGTAATTGAAACAAGTACCCATATAGCAGGCAGTCCGAGCGTTTCTCCAAACAGGAACGGCTTTATAACATTTCCGTCACACTGCTGGAGAATAAATACAAATATCGCAAACCAGATTACTTTCACAGGGTCTACGAGCAATATAAGAAAGCCGCACGGTATCGCTCCGATAAACGGACCGAAAAACGGAATAAGGTTTGTCACTCCGCACACAACCGCAATCAGCATCTGATACGGCATACCCATTGCGAACATACCCACCAGCATAAACAGGAAAATGATAAGAGCGTCCAGAAGATTTGAAATAATATATTTCTTGAAAATATCATTGCATTTTGCGCAGCCGCTGAAGAATGATTTCACACGTTCCTTCTTGAAAAAAGCAACGATAATCTTCTTGCACTGTCCCAACAGTCTTTCCTTGCTGTAAAGCAGATAAATCGCAATAATAAATCCGATAACTACATTTTTAAGTCCCGTAAACAGCGCACCGATGAACTTGAACAGTCCCGAACCCACGTTTCCGATAATATCGCCTGCAACCGGTCTGAGTTCCGCAAGCATTTTGTTTATAAGATCCGCAAAGTCCGAAACTTCGCTTGATACTATCTGCGCAATTTCGGGATATTCCTCAAATACCTTGTTCGACCATGACTGAAGCTCTTTCATATAGGAAGGCATCTGATCCGCAAGATCCACTATGCTCTTCGCAATACTCGGCACAACCGCAACAAGCACCCCTGCAACAGCCGCCAGCACCACAACAAAGGTCAACACAAGCGACAGCACTCTTGCTGTAACCTGCCGTCTGCGGATACGTTTTTCCATTGAGGCGGAATGTTTTTCGATTTGCTTTGCGACCGCGCTATCACCGACATTTGTTTTCTTGAGAGTACGCACTACAAGATTATCTTCGGCAGGCTTTTCATCTTTGAGTTTTTTGAACAGCTTCGCCTCAAACCACATCATAAGCGGATTTAAGATATACGCAATAGCAATGCCGCAGATAAGCGGTGCGGCAACGCTGCCTATCCACGAAAACGTGCTTTTAAAATCGTCAAACTTGAATACAAATACAACGAACAACACAGCCAGTGCTATAACCAGCAGTGCGTAAATCGCAATCGTTGTATACTTTTTATTCCAATTTACTTTCATTTTCCCACCCCGATATAAAAACTTACGGGCTTTTATTTGCATAAAGCAGAATACAAAACCGTATAAGAATAGTTTACCATATTTTTTATATAAAGTCAACAATTTTTTGCTATTTTTACTATTTTTTATAGTGAAAAAATAGTAAAACAATAACCGCAGCATAATTCAAAAATGCTGCGGTTAAATTTTTTATTTTCCGTTAAAAAAGAAAAAAGCCGGTGTAACAACCGGCAAATTCAATCTCTGAGTATATCGTTGGTTACTAAGTCTTGAACTTGCCAACCAATACTATCAGACATCAAATTCATAACCCAGCAGGTCCTGAAGGGAAGCCTCAGCAGGGGTTTCTTCGCTGCCCTTGACTACATCAAGTGCGTATGCGATGTTGAGAAGCATATACTTCATATATCCCAACTCCTTTCATTTTGTATTCTACACATAAAATCTATATAAATCGCAAGGGGGGGACGATTTGTTTTTTCTTTCGTTCTCTCTCCCTTACAATTGCATTATACTCCTTTTTGACGGATTTGTCAATAGTCAAGTGAGGTTTTTGTTCAACTTCTACAAATTGTTATTTTTTTCTCAAATTTCAACAGCATAATTTGAGCAGTTTGCACAAAATGGTCTTTCGTAAAATATGCATTATGTCGAGGTAAAGTTTTCCAGTTATTAGTTTGTTGTGATAACAAAGCCATATAAAAGCGGCACACAGAATTTTTCTGTGTGCCGCAGTACTTATTCGATGATTTTCTCTTTTTCCATTTTCCCCAGTTTCCTGTAAACAGTGAAATACATTGTAATAAAGCAGGCAAGTCCACCCACTGCATTGGAAATCGGTTCTGCAAGGAAAACTCCGTTTACTCCCAATCCCATCTTCGGCAGGAATATTGTAAGCGGTATTACGATAATAGCTTTTCTCAGCAGTGAAAAGAAAATCGCCCTCTTTGAATACCCCAATGCCTGAAATGTACTCTGACCCGTAAACTGAAACGCCATAAAGATGAAACCGAAAAAATAGATATGCAAAGCCGACACCCCATATTCCAGCATCTGAGGGTCATCAGAAAACATCTTTATAAGAAATTCGGGGAGTGCAAGCACGAATATCCACGCCACCGCCGTATAGACGAGTCCAAGTACCGCAGTGAAGCGTATTCCCTGTTTTACACGATTAAATTCGCCTGCTCCGTAATTGTAACCCAGTACAGGCTGCGAACCGCTTGTAATGCCCATTACAGGCAGATGCATTATCTCACGGACGGAATTTATAACAAACATAATTCCCACATACAAATCGCCGCCCAGTCCCTGCAAAACCTTGTTGCAGACAATCTGCACCGCACAGTTTGTCGCTTGAACAATAAATCCCGAAATTCCCAGAGTCGTAATCCTGCCTGCCAGCTTCCAATCAACCTTCATACAGGAAAGTTTTATCTTCTGTACCGCCTTTTTTCCCGTAAGGAATATAAGCACCCACACCGCCGACACAATCTGACTGATTACAGTTGCAATTGCTGCGCCTGCCACTCCCATATCCAACACAAAAATAAACAGTGGGTCAAGCGCAAAATTCAGAATTGCTCCAATCGCCGTCGTAAGCATTCCGATTTTCGGATAACCCTGCGCATTGATAAAGCCATTCAGTCCCGTTGACAGCATAAGAAACGGCGTTCCGAACAGATAAATCTTAAGATACTCATCTGCATAAAAATATGTATCATCGCTTGCTCCAAACAGGTACAGCACAGGTTTTCTGAAAACAAAACACGTCACTAGCATAACAAGCGAGCATGAAAGCAAAAGCGTAAAAGTATTGCCGAGTATTTTTTCCGCTTTAGCGTCCTCCTTCGCTCCTCTTGCAATAGAGAACAGCGGAGTGCCGCCCATAGCGAACAGATTTGTAAACGCCGCAATCAGTGTCGTAAGCGGAAAAGCCAGCCCCACTCCCGTAAGAGCAAGGCTGTCTGCGTTGGGCAGATGCCCGATATATATTCTGTCAACCACATTGTACAAAAGCTGTGACAGCTGCGCCAGTACAAGAGGAATTGCCTGGGAAATAATATTCTTTCTGACTGTCCCCTGTGAAAAATCGTTCATTATTTTCTTCGCCCGCTTTTCCCTTTCGAATTTTTAGCGGTACTCTTCTGTGCCGCTTTCGGAAGAGGATCATCAGAGGGCGGAGTACTGCACACAGCCTGCTCTGCCACAGCCGTCTGCGGTACTGCGCTCTCCTGCTGCTTTTTCTCTCTGCGCTTTTTATAAATATTCTCACGCAAAAGCGAATAAATTGTTGCAGCAGTCGGCACGCCTACAATCATACCGAGAATACCACCCAATCCGCCGCCGATGGTTACCGCAGCGATAACCCATATTGCAGGAAGTCCGACTTTATCGCCCACAATCTTCGGGTAAATCAGATTTCCCTCAACCTGTTGGAGAATTACGAGGAATATCAGAAAAATAAGCGCCTTGACAGGGCTTTCTGTCAGTATAAGGAACGCTCCCACGGCAGCGCCGATATATGCGCCGACTATCGGTATAAGAGCCGTAAATCCCACCAATACGCCAATCATTGCTGCATACGGCATTTTCATAATCAGCATTCCCAGAGTGCAAAGTAATCCCAGAATACATGCGTCTGTCATCTGACCTACGATATAGCTGTTAAAGCAGCGGTTTGCAGTCGAAAGGAAATGATTAAGGCGTCTGTTCCATTTTTCCGGAATATAGCAGTCCATCAACTCCGAACAGTGCTCACGCAGCTTTTCCTTGCTTGCAAGGATATATATTGCAAAAATAAGTCCGATTACAAATGTTGTCAGAATGCTTACCACTGAAGAAATCGCACCTGTAACCGTAGTTGCGATAGCCGCTCCGCCGTCTTTGAGAATATCCATCATTTTAACGATGGTTTCGCTCCAGTTAATGTTCTGGAGTGCGTCTGCAAAGTTTTCGGGAATTAACGCCATAAGCTTTTCGTTTGAAAACAGCTTTTCCATCGCAGGCGGCACTTCGGCAATAAGCAGACTTGCCGCTTTGCCGAGTTCCGGGATAATCAAAGCTATAATAAGAACTATAATCGCAAATACCGATACCAGAGCCGCTGTAAGACACACAGGGCGGCGGCTTTTTATAACAATTTTCTTCTTTGATTTTGGAAAATATATTTTCTCGTACTTTCGCATCACAATATTTATAAGATACGCTATTACAAGACCCGTGATAATCGGCGTTATTGCGTTTATGACCACGGATAAATCAAGTCCCTGTTCAAAAAGCTGCACCACAATCAGCACAACCAGTGCCACAACACCTATTTTGATAAGATTTTTAGTAGAATTCATAATACCTCTCTTAAACCAATAAGCTCAATCAGTTCAATTATTTCATTTTATGTCAAGAAGCCGCCTTGCATTAAGGCTTAAAATATTTCTGCGTTCCTCATCGGTATATTGAGTATTAAGCAATATTTCGCCGATATACATTGCAGGGGAACAAATCGGGAAATCCGACCCGAACAGAAATCTCTCAGAACCAAACAAATCCAGCCCGTGACGCAGCGTTCCCATTCTGAACAAACCCGTTCCCGACAAGTCAAGGTGATAATTCCCGCTGATCTTCATTCGCTCAAAATGGCGAAGCGGATTTGTTCCATCACCGGGGTGAGCAGCAACAAAGCAGACTTTCGGGTGACGTCTTACCATCTCGTCAATAAGGTCGTTTTCAGCCGCAGAAGCGTTTGCCATAGTGTGGAAACTGACAACCATATTATTCATCTGTGCTGTATCAAGTATTTCATCAAACTCTTTCACCGTATAATCAACGGGCTGTCCGGACGGTGCCCAGTCGTCCATATACGGCACAAGCTCGCCGATAAGCCGTACACCGAGTTTTGACATTCTCTCGATTTCCTCACAGGACTCGCGCACATATCGTGGGTGAACGTGAAAGCCGGGAATATAAAAACCCTCATACTCTTCGGCAAGTTCAAGCGCAGTGTTATTGCTGTATTTCAGTCTGTCCCACACTGTCGTCCCCTCGGGAAACTGCTTTTTGCCGTCCAGTACCGAACCGCATATATGCGATATCCCAAGTCCTTTAAGATATTTCGGTGTATTCTCTGCCGACATGTCACAGTGTTCAATATGACGGCATATATTTTCAGCTTCTTCTTTAAACGGGTGAGTGTGAAAATCAATTATTTCAAAATCCATTGTTTTTCCTCCGAAAAATGTTCTCTCTAACTATGATACACCTTTTAAATGTGTTTGTCAAGTTTGGGGTTGAAATTCTGACTAAAATATGTTAAAATATAAGCAGAGCATATGCTGTCAGCTTGTGAAAGAAAACAAAACGGAGTTGATTATTGTGATAAAATACTACTTGAACGATGGAAATAATCTTAAAGAAATTGAAAACTCACAGCCCGACTGCTGGATTTACGTTACCAATCCTACCGAAACAGAAATTTCCGAGCTTGAAGAGGATATGAATATCGACCGTGATTACATTCGTGCCGCTCTCGACGAAGAAGAGCCCTCCCGTATAGGAAAGGACGAAGGCACAACGCTTATAATCCTCGACTATCCAATAGCAGAGGAGCGTGGCGGCAGTGATAACAAAACTCTGTCCTACTACACCACACCTATGTCAATCATAATCACCGACAAGAATGTAATCACAGTAAGCGCAAAGGAAAACGTTGTTCTTGACGAGCTTGCAAAAGGCGTTGTAAAGGGCGTGCGTCCTAATCTTAAAACACAGTTTGTGTTTACAATACTTCTGCGCATTGCGGCACGCTATCTGCAATACCTCAGACAAATTGACAAAATCTCCCATTACGTTGAAGAACAGATGTACCGCTCAATGACAAATCAAGGACTTATTCAGCTTCAGGATTTGGAAAAATCTCTGGTATACTTCTCTACATCTCTTAAAACCAGTCAGACAGTGTTGGATAAGCTTATGCGGGGACGTTTTCTGAAGCTCTACGAAGAAGATGAGGAACTGCTTGATGACGTAATAATCGAAGTTAAGCAGGCAACAGAAATGACAAACATTTATTCCAACATTCTGGGCGGTACTATGGATACATTCGCTTCCATGATTTCTAACAATCTTAACATTATAATGAAACGAATGACCACCATCACTATTATAATGACAGTACCCACAATTGTATTCAGCTTTTACGGAATGAACCTTGGTCCGAATGCAGGAGGACTGCCGCTTGCGAATATATGGTTTCCCATTGCGCTCAGCGTATTGTTGTCTGCCGCAGTAGGTGTGATTATCACACTCATTCAAAAATTCAAATAACCCGAAACAAAGCAACCCCATCGCGCAAGCCGCTCGATGGGGTTCATAAGTTCAGAATGGAGTTTCATCGGGATTTCTGGAAAAGCCAACGCAGCCGCGCAGCTCTCTGATAAGCTGAACATCTTCCGCTTCAAGTTCAAAGTCGAACACTTCGGCGTTCTGACGTATTCTTTCGGGAGTAACCGACTTCGGCAGCGGCAGCCAGCCGTTCTGCAAGCTCCAGCGAATGCATATCTGAGCAACCGACTTGCCATATTTTTCGGCAAGCTGCTGCATTTCGGGAACGTCAAAGATTTTTCCCGTTCAATACTTCTGCGCATTGCGGCACGCTATCTGCAATAC
>CAZTRH010000057.1:0-12663 GCA_964616605.1 uncultured Ruminococcus sp. | reverse complement strand
CCTTTCAGCAGGGGGCGTATCCTTTCAAAAAATAACTGCCCGAAAGTAATTCGGGCAGTGTAATTTACTTTGTGCCTCCGAAGAACGTTATTTCTCTTCGGAGTCAACGTCGACTTCGGGAGCAACAGCAAGCTGCCTTTCCACTTCCGAAGCGCCCGAAGCGGATACTATATCAGCTGCACAGCTTAAAATCAATGCTGCGCCGATAAGTATTGAAGTTACGTTATCTTTATTTGCGGGATTTAATGCAATAATAATGCCGAGTGCCGCTATCGCCAGTATCAGCAGAAGCACGATCCACCATTTTTTAAATCCGGCTTTTTTAACGGCAAACATACGGATAAGCTTAAGCACTCCGAAAATTGCAATAAATGCGCCTGCGATTACCGTAAACACGCTCTTTATGCTATTAAAAAGGAACAACAGCATAGCACCTGCCGCAACGCCTAATACCGAAGTGATTATCGTGCCTGCCGCTCCGGATTTGTCCTTTCGGATAAGCCATGTAAAGAATGTGATCATTCCGTAAGCCGCCGCTACTATGCCCAGCAGTCGTACTATCATTTCAAGCGAGCTTGCGCTGAACACTATCATAAACAGTCCGCCGATGAGTTCCAGCATTGCCATAAGAATATAGTTGGTTTTCAGAGCTTTGAGAGCCTTAAGATCCATAGCGAAGTCCTCCATAAGTATTTCATTAGATTTATTATAACGCTTTTTTCGGCAATTGTCAAGAATTTCACTTAAATTTTGATTTACTACTTGAAAAAATGATGAAAATGTGGTAAAATAAAGTAATATAATTAAGTAATTGTGTTACAAGGAGTTTTTTATGATACAGTATGATGAAACACGTCTTGCAATGGAGGCGTTTGAGCCTGAACTGCGTGATCTGCGTTCGGCTCTCAATCTTGATGGAATAAAGATAAAGCTTGATGAGCTTGAAATGAAAACTACTGAGCCGAATTTCTGGGACGATCCCGAAAAATCGCAGTCCATTCTTCAGCAGATCGGTAAATACAAGCAGACTATCACAGCTTATGAGAAGCTGTGTTCTGACAGAGATGACGTGCTTGCTATGATTGAGCTTGCCGAGGAAGAAAACGATGAGTCGATGGTGGACGAGGTAAACGCACTCGCTGAGAGCGTTAAGACTTCTTACGAGGAACAGAAGCTGGCTACGCTTATGACGGGAGAATACGACAACTCGACCGCAATTCTTTCGTTCCACGCAGGCGCAGGCGGCACAGAGGCTCAGGACTGGGTTTCTATGCTTCTGAGAATGTATATGAAGTGGTCCGACAGACATGGTTTCAAATGCGAACTGCTTGATATTCTTGACGGCGATGAAGCAGGCGTTAAGAGTGCGTCTATCCGTGTTGAGGGATTTAACGCTTACGGATTTCTGAAATCGGAGCATGGCGTTCATCGTCTGGTGCGTGTTTCTCCGTTTGACGCAGCAGGCAGACGTCACACAAGCTTTGCGTCAGTGGAAGTTATGCCCGAAATCGACAAGGATATTTCCGTTGAAATCCGTCCCGAAGATATCGAAATGGAAGTGTACCGTGCGAGCGGCGCAGGCGGTCAGAAAGTCAACAAGACAAGCTCTGCCGTTAGACTTATCCACAAGCCGACGGGTATTGTTACCGCTTGTCAGACTCAGCGTTCGCAGGTTCAGAACCGTGAGTATGCTATGAAAATGCTGATGAGTAAACTTATTCAGATAAAAGAGCAGGAACACCTCGACAAGATTTCCGATATCAAGGGCGATCAGCTTAAAATCGAGTGGGGCAGCCAGATACGTTCGTATGTGTTTATGCCGTATACTCTTGCAAAGGATCACAGAACAAGCTTTGAAAACGGCAATATCAACGCTGTTATGGACGGCGATATTGACGGATTTATCAATGCTTACCTCAAGGCAAAGAGTTTAGGAGAAATCTGATTTCAGAAAGCCGCTTCATGACAAAGGCGGTCAGTTTGTAGACAAAACTAAGGCAACAAGAGGCATTTCCGTAAGAGTGTGGTCTTGCTATGCTCAGCGGAAGGCGGTTTGTCAACAGCCTGATCGTTTTTGAGAGAGCGGTTTTTTATACGGAGAAAAATGAAAAAGAACGATATTGTAACTCTTAAAGTAACGGCGCTCACTTCCGAGGGCAGCGGAGTATCAAGACTTGACGGAATGGTGATTTTTACACCGTTTACAGCTGTGGGAGATGTGATAGAAGCACGGATTGTGAAGTGTCTGAAATCCTATTGTTATGCGAAAACAGAGCGCATTATAACGCCATCACCCGACCGTGTTGAAAGCGGCTGTGCTGTATTCGGAAAGTGCGGAGGCTGTACGTTCCGCCATATAAGCTATGAAGCTGAACTGCGTGCAAAACAGGATATCGTGAAAAGCGCATTCGAGCGGATAGGCGGATTAACTCCGGATTTTCTTCCGATTGCGGGAAGTGAAAGCACAGAGCATTACCGCAACAAGCTGCAGATGCCACTTGCAAAGTCGGAGGACGGCGCCGTATGCTGCGGTTTTTTCTCAGAGCGCAGTCACAGGGTGATTGCGGTTTCTGACTGCGTACTTCAACCGAAAGTATTCTCCGAAATTTCAGCGTTTATATGCGAGCGTATACAGACGCTTAAAATCTCCGTTTACAACGAAGAAAAGCACGAGGGCGTTGTACGTCATATTTTCCTTAGAAAAGGACATTACAGCGGAGAAATCTGCGCTGTGATTGTGGCAAGGCGGAAAGTTCCCGAATTTGCAAGACTTGCCGCAGAGCTTCGGGAGAAGTTTCCCGAAATAGTGGGTGTGGTGCTTAATATCAATCCCGATAAGACAAATGTTATACTTGGCGAACGTGAAATCGTGCTGTCGGGGTGTGCTGAAATTTCAGACTCAATGTGTGGAGTATCCGTGGAGCTTTCTCCGAAATCCTTTTATCAGGTGAATACTCCTGCCGCCGAAAACCTGTACAGACAGGCGGCACAGTTCGCACAGCCGCAAGGGAAAATTATCGTAGATCTATATTGCGGAGCAGGTACTATCGGACTGTCGATGTCCTCTGAAGCAAAACAGATAATTGGTGCGGAGATAGTCCCAGAAGCCGTTGAAAACGCTCGTAAGAATGCCGAACGGTGCGGAATTTCAAACGCTGAATTTATATGTGCGGATGCAGGCGAAGCGGCAAAGGAACTGAACAGCCGTGGATTGCGCCCCGATGTAATTATGCTGGATCCACCGAGGAAAGGCTGCGGCGAAGAGTGTCTTAAGGCTTGCGTTGAGATGAACCCCGAACGGATAGTTATGATTTCCTGTAATCCTGCAACCGCAGCAAAAGACTGCCGTTTTCTGTCGGAAAACGGGTATTCGGTTGATACGGTAAGAGCGTTTGATTTGTTTCCGAGAACAAAGCACTGTGAGTGTGTGGTGTTGATGACGAAAAAATGAACTGCCTGAAAGGTTCGGGAGCGTCCGTACTTCTTTCAAGATGCTATTATCGAAAGTGTTATGGAAAATTCAGGTACAGATTTAAGACGTCAGAGCAGTCGCAAGTTCAAATTTTCAAGGAGGAATTAATTTTGCAGAATAATGAAATAGGAAACGCAATTCCGTGGAATCCGTGGCACGGGTGCAAGAGGGTAAGTCCAGGGTGCAAAAATTGCTTTGTATACAAGATGGACAAGCGTTACGGACGAGATACTACTGTTATCACAAAGGGTAAGACTACCTATGAACTTAAAGATAAGGACTGTCCGCCGGGTTCTCTTGTAAAGCTGTGCTTTTCGTCAGATTTCTTTATTGAGGAAGCAGACCCGTGGCGTGATGGCTGCTGGGATTTTATAAGGCGAAGGCGTGACTGTGTTTTTGTAACCACCACAAAACGTCCCGAACGTATAAAGCAATGTCTGCCGCCCGATTGGGGTGAAGGCTGGGATCATTTTCATCTGAGCATTTCTATCGAAAATCAAGAGATGGCAGACAGGCGTATGCCTTTCTTTTTAGACGCACCGCTTGCGCATCGTGAAGTGTTCTGCTCTCCGCTGATTGCGCCGATATCACTTGGCAAGTACCTCGACACGGGACTTATAAAATGCGTTAATGTCGGCGGTGAAATGGCTCCGAAAGCCGATATCCGTCCGATTGAATACGAGTGGGTCAAGGCTCTTTTCCTTGAAGCAAAGGAAAGAGGTATAGAGTTCTATTTCCATCAGTGCGGATCTATGTTCCTTAAAAACGGTGTAAACATTGGTAAGTGGAATCTTAACGACCAGATAAAACGTGCGGAGGAAATTCAGCACGAACTGGAACAGATGTACGGGTGAGATAAGCGGCTCGGAATATACTATATCAGCTTGTAAAACGCATATTAGTCTGTATCGGACTGCACAATGTAATTCAGTGCAGAAGAAATAAAGCAGCGAACGCATTTTCTGTGCGCCACTGACAAATCAAACAGGAGGTAACTATGAAGAAGCAAAAAAAATCCGGTGAAAAGAAAAAACCTATTACCCATCAGCTAATTTTTAAGATAATGCTTTGGGTGACATACTCGGTTGCGGGAGCTTTCCTAATAATCAACATCATTAAGCTGAATGTTCCCGGAATTATTGCAATCGGCAGCTGTATGCTGTTACTGACGGGTGTAATTCTCTTTATGCGCAGGTCGCAGGTAAAAACAACAACGCAGGAATTTGTCGTTGCGGTAGGTCTTGAATTTATTGTTTTCTCAATCTCACTGTTCAGCGGCGACTGTTACAGTGACGACTTCCCGATGTTCCTTGCAGTTATTGCTATGACGGGAATGTATATGGAACCCCATTTTACAAAAGTGCAGATTATCGTTGCAGATGTGCTGCTTGCTCTGATGTATATTATCAATCCTCATAAAGCGGAAAGTCTGACGCAGTACATACTCTGCTTTGCGATATTCACACTTGCAGGATTTCTTATGATGCTCGCTATAAAGCGTGGTCGTGCGTTTATAGACCTTAGCCGTGAACAGGCAGAGAAGTCCGAAAAAATCCTTTGGGATATGCGGAAAATGGGAAATAAAATTCAGCAGGATTTTGACTACTCATCGTCCACTATCAATGAGAGTACGTCTATGCTCAGAAAGGATTCTGCTGCAATAATTGAGAACGCTTCATTGGTGTCGGATACCTGCGACGAGGTTAGAGGAAAGGTTGATACGACTTCTGAACAGATAAAGGAACTGAATTACCAGCTTAAGCGTTTTGAAGAAGCACTTGTGAATAACCGCAGCAATATGAACGCTATGAAAGAACAACTCCGCAGCGCAATAAGCGGCATAGAGCATACATACAATTCCGTTACTGCGATGAAAACACAGATGAACGAGATTGCAGAAATCGCAGAACAGCTGGGGGACATTTCTTTAAAAACAACTCTGCTGTCGCTTAACGCAGCTATTGAAGCGTCACACGCAGGTGCGGCAGGCGCAGGTTTTGCGGTTGTCGCTTCGGAAATGAAAGCTCTTTCCGAACACAGCGAGCGTTTCGCCGACAGAGTAACACAGGTTGTTGCCAGTATGCTTATGCAGGTTAATAACATTTCTGAAGAATTTGAAAAGAATACGCAGGAAATCGAGCTTTCAGAAGTTACTATGTCTGGACTTCAGGACAGTTTCGGTCAGCTCAACAACAGATTTTCTTCGCTTTATGAAAATATCGGGATACAGAATGAGAGCGTTGGTGCGGTAAGCAGCGTATTCGGACAGCTGAAGGATAATGTTGACGAGATGATGTCAAAGTCTGCTGAAAACAAGGAAACTGTTGAGCAGATTGCCACTGCAATGGATACATACAGGGAAAATATCGGACGCATTGTTATGAATACAAGAGTGCAGGAGTGATTTCTTACAAAACAACAAGACCGAAGCAAAAAGCTTCGGTCTTGTTGTTTATAATATTTTTAAAAAAACGCTGAAAAACAAAAACTATTGGTTTTGAATATAGTGAAAATTAGCAAATCTTAGCCGTATTATTGAGAAACAAGGGCAATTTGGTATTGACAATTTCGCAGTTGTTTGTTATAATATTCACAAGAGATTTATTATGCACAGAGCATAAATTTGACGGAAAACTGCATGACGCTCCTGCTGTCACAAATCATATTATTTTGGTCGCAAGTTTAATTGATTGATTGCTGATATCGGTCGTGTTTAATAGTTACATTTAATTTGTAGGTGATGATTTATGAATATTAAAACACAATGCTGCGGAATAGTCCTTATGGCAATAGTTCTGTATTTCTACCTTTGCCGCAGAAAAATTAAACTGAGAACATCACAGGCTTTTGTTGCGCTGTGCAATATAACACTTGTCAGTCTGGTGCTTGATGTACTGTCCGTTATAATGATCGGTTTACAGGATAGTTTTTCAGAAGCTGCCGTGGATATTGTCTGCAAAGGTTATCTTGCAACGCTGCTTATTCTCGCGATGCTTGCCTATTTTTATGTTTATACCGATATCTGCGGCGATGAACGTCGGCTTCGTATAAACAGAGTGACCGGATATTTTATTACTGCGGCGGGAATTGTGGCACTGTTTATTTCACCGATTGAGAAATACATTGATGATGACAATAATGTTTATACATATGGTCCAAGCACGATTTGCACTTATGTTTTTGCGGCTTACTATATCTTC
Source organism: uncultured Ruminococcus sp. (assembly GCA_964616605.1). Classification (GTDB taxonomy): domain Bacteria; phylum Bacillota; class Clostridia; order Oscillospirales; family Ruminococcaceae; genus CAG-115. The sequence continues at coordinate 5,991 of CAZTRH010000057.1, read as the reverse complement.
ATGATAGTGCTTATGCTGATTATCCATAATAAGGAAATGGCGCAAAGACGACGTAATGCAATGTGGACGTGGTTCGCAATCTGGGCTGCGGCAATTTTTATCCAGTTCTTCTTCAAACAGCTGCTGGTGGTTGGTTTTGGTGCAGCGGTAGGCGTGGTTATTGTATTTTTGATGATGGAAAATCCTGAGCTGTATACTAATATCAGAACAGGTATTTTCAATCACGATGGAATGCTGCTGTATCTTGACAGACTGTTTAAATCAAAAGTGGATTTCTCTGTTGTGCATATATCTTTTCCTATTTCACTTACCGATAATGCAGACTCAGGGGAAAGAGCCGCAGTACGAGTTGAGATAATAGATTTTCTGCTGTCTATAAAGAATGCGTATGTCTTTCTTTACAGGGATAACGAAGTTGTTGTTGTATTCAGATCGCAGGACGTTGCAAGATCCTGTCTTGCTGGAATGAAAAAATGTTTTGAAAATGGCTGGGGAAGAAATTCATCAACTATGATTTCTCCCGAATGGATTCTTGTTCCAAACGGACAGATTGCTGAAAAGAGCGGCGATTTGCTTCAACTGATAGAATATGGCATTATAAACAGAAATATCAGACGCCATAACAATGTAACAGTCATTGATGAAGAAATGATTGAAACTATGTACAAGGAACGGAATACGGAAAAGCTTATTTACGACGCTCTTGAAAACGACAGGGTTGACGTGTTTTATCAGCCGATTTATTCGACAGAAGAGCATCGGTTTTCCGCAGCGGAAGCACTGGTTCGTATCCGTGACGAGAATGGTCGCATCGTGCCGCCCGGAGCGTTTATTGAAATTGCTGAGAAAAACGGCAGCATTATGCAGTTGGGTGAAGCGGTATTCAGAAAAGTCTGCGGCTTTTTGAACGAATGTAATCCTACGCAGTTCGGACTTGAATATATTGAAGTTAATCTGTCAACAGTTCAATGTTCAGATGAAAATCTTGCAAAAAGATATATCGCAATTATGAACGAATATAATATCTTACCCAATCAGATAAATCTTGAGATTACAGAATCTGCTTCTATTGAAGCAAAGAAAAATCTTCTTGATAACATGAATACTCTTATGGATTTTGGAGTGAAATTCTCTTTGGACGATTTCGGCACGGGTCAGTCCAATTTGAATTACATAGTTGAAATGCCTGTTGAGATAGTAAAGTTTGATAAGACTATGATTGAGTCGTACTTTGAAAACGGTAAGGCAAAGTACGTTATGGACGCTGCAATGCGTATGATTCAGGGAATGGAACTCAGCATTGTATCAGAGGGCATTGAAACAAAAGAACAGCTTGATGAAATGATTGGTCTTGGAATTGGGTATATTCAAGGGTATTATTTCTCCAAGCCGCTTCCACAAGATGACTTCCTGGATTTTATAAAAAAGCAGAATATTTCAATGAGCTGCGTAAACTGATTTGCGTATGTCTGAATTTATGTCGGAGGCGGTACTTTATGTGCCGCTTTTGGTTTTAGAATATGGCAATGGGTTTTTACTATTTTATTCAAAAAATGCTTGACTTTAATGTGAAAATGTGGTATAATATTTGTGTTGAAAATTTGCCGCTGTGGTGGAATAGGCAGACACAAGGGACTTAAAATCCCTCGAGGTAAAACTCGTACCGGTTCGACCCCGGTCAGCGGCACTGTTTTTAAAAGCCTTCGGAATTTCCGAAGGCTTTTTTTATACATTTCTTGATTATACAGAAAGAAAAATGTCTGTAAATATTTATGAGTGAAAAAGGAGAGTTTTTATAAGTGTTGGGTTTCATTCTAATCAGTCGATAAAAGAAGGAGAATAAAAGTTACAATAATATTACATTTTTCGATGAAGTATTGAAAATGCGTACAGACTGTGATATACTAGGATTATACAAAATCTAAGATTGGAGGTATAATATGAAGAAAAGAAGAATAGCTGAGTTAATTATTGGGGGAATGATATTGTTATGCTGCGGTTGTACTGATAGTAAGTCGGAAGTTGTTGAAACGAGCGATTATTCGGATAACATTCAGGATTTTTCAAACGATGATATTGCCGAAGCTATTCAAATGGTAAGCGATGATAATACTATTGTGCTTGATACGGCTGTAATAGATCTGGATTATGATGGGACAGACGAACTGCTGGTATTATCGTCATGGGGAAAGAACGAAATTCATTTGTTTTGTAAAAGCGGTGATAAGATAATTGAAAAATATACATTTGGAATGGGAATGCTGAATTATATTGACAAACTGGAATTAATACCATGTTTTGATAAAGAAAATCAGATTTATTGCTTTGAGTTTCACTATGATAATTGCGGAGTTATGACGGCGGACGTTGTTGCAGGAATAATGAAAAATGAAAATAACGGAGAATTTGAGGTACATTATCTGCTGTCAAAGGGGATTTTAAATTATTCAAATCTGGAATCACTAACAGAAAAAGAGTTTTACAGAATTGGCTGGAATCAATTTGACGTTGCCTTGGATAAGGACTATAACGATATTTCTAAGGAAAAATATATGGAATTGTACTGCGGGTTGTTTGAGGGGTGAAAATAGTTTTAACATAAATATAATTGAAGATGTCTCATATAATTACAATTCTGTGGAAATTTCAGATACTATACTTTATCAAATACCGCAAAATTTATGCAATAACAGTTCGAAATGTGAACGCAGCATTACAGTTGCTATATAGATTGCAATTAGTTTTATACAAATTTGTGCAATAATTATCTTTGTTGTTGTGAAATTGGATAAATCTTGGCATGAGATTTGTGCGATGTGTATAATATTGGGGTATTATACAAATTATTGGCAAAAAAAGTTGTTGACAAATTTATATTACAGGTGTATAATAAATACAAATCGTTATTTAAAATTGAAATAAAGTTGCGTATTTTGAAAAGAATTTCGCTAAATGGAGTGCTTTTCGTACCATTCCGACGGATTTTGGATTGCAATTCATGCTATCTGCCGTCAGACTGTCAGAACACTGTCATTTCTGAAGCCTGTTTCGGATATAGTTTTGCTGTGTCGTTCGAATACAAGGGAATTATGTTTGATGCTTATGATATGACAGACAGCGATTGTACTGTATTTTATCATCATGCGTCTGATGGTAATTTGTATAATGCTGTTCCGGGAAACGCTTATATGATTGAAAGCGATAAAATTGATGGTTTTACCTCACTGCCATTAAATTTCAAGGTGGAAGAAATGGACAATTCAACGTCAATTGTTTCTCCTGTAAGTGCTGCTGAAATTCTGTGTGACATTATTACAGATGGCGTTAATTTCGATGTCCAAGAAGTTTCCCTTGTGTATAGAATGTACAAAACAAGTGAAAATCAATTCATGGCATTTCCTTGCTGGAAGTTCAGAACATTTAATGAAAACACTGAAAGCAGCTATTCTGTTTTTGTAAATGCATTTAATGGAGATGTCCATTTCTATGCAGGCTAGAGTTTGTTTATCAAACTGATGAATGTTAATAATCAATAGGTGAAATTTTCGGATTACCGATGATGAAATGAACTTTATATGAAAAGAAAAATAATATCAGGTATATTATCGTTGTTTTCTTTTCTGATTATATGGAGTATATAGGCAGTTTTGAAGCAGACAGTGATGAGGTTTTTCAACTGCTTGACGGAGCAATGTCAATTAAAGACGCTCTGTCTGATTGATAAGAATATTTCGACAGAATGTCAACAATAATTGAACTATATTTTATAACTTAGGCAAGATGTCCCCAAGCCTGCGAACCGAACTTCGTAGTGCTGAACGAAGTTCGATACGCCTACTGAATGGTAGGTCGTGCCGAACTCGTTCGTACCGCCACGTTAAATGACGGGGCAAGCCCCTTATTGAATAGCAGTAAATGAAGTTTTAGTATTTAAAGTAAAAGATGGACTTTATTGCTATTTTGCCCAACATCAAAGAAAATAGTTGTTATATGCATTTACAGGACGGCAAATGTGAAATATGTTAATATAAGGTGCGCTGTATGAGAATATTGCTTACACAATTTTATAAAATTTTCATCAAAAGGATTTTATATATGTATTATTTTCACTGTAATATTGTTGTTTTCAGCGGAGATTTACATAGACCCAATAACACTTAATCATTATTCAGTTTTTAGGTGCATTACTGATTTTACTAAAGAGGAACGTTTTAATCTGCCTTATGAAATGTGCAGCTCAGTTGTATTCGGAAGTGCGTTGTCTGGGTGGTTTATATACTTTGTTCCGATAATAACGGCTTTTTGTTCAACGCCTGTTGCCTGTACGGAACGTGAAGAGAACGCTTTGCGATTTCAGATATTCCGTTGTTCAAAAGTAAAATATAATGCAGTTCAATTTATATCGGGGGTCATTTCCGCAGGTGCTGCTGTGCTTATCGGGTATTTGATATTTTGTGGAATTGTATCGGCTATATTCCCGAATACAAATGATTATAGCGCTGAAATCGCCCAAAATCTTACAGACTGGTTGAATAATTATCCGACACTGATTCTCGGAGTATTTTGTGAGGGCGTATACTGGAGCATTCCTTCTATGTTTCTTTCATGCGTTATCCGAAATAAATACCTGATAATGTGCATTCCTTTTTTTCTGAAATACGGGTTGATGCAAATATATATCAGCACCATTTCAAATGCAATGAACGCAGATAATATGTACACAAAATACAAATTGGCAATGCTTTTAAATCCCGATGGTGTTTTGCGGCTGAGTAAATCAAACATATTGAATGGTTTTCTGTTGTTTGGCGGAACGGGTTTAACGCTGTTTATTGCATATATGATTGTAACTTCAAAAAGGAGTGATTGCGGTGCGTGATAGTTTAAAACGTATATGGGGAGTTGCAAGGTGCGAATTTATAGGCTGGGTTACAAATCCAAGAATTATTATTGTTGGGATACTATTTGTATTCATAAAGTCGCTTGCAATAGATCCTCTGTCTGCAAGAGCGGAGAAGTTCGGTGAAAAAATGATTGCGTTTGAAACGTTTATTGCCGTTGGAAATTCAGGAGTGCTGACTTTATTTATACCGCTTGTATTTCTGATTTTAATCTCTGATTACCCACGGCTTGGAGGTAATTCGCATTTTTATATATTCAGAACTGGAAAAAAGATTGGCTCTGGGGGCAGTTTCTGTTTTTGGTGATAGCTGTATTTGCTTTTATGGGAACGATTATGGCAATAACAATTATCTTTTCAGGAGGCACTATTGATATTCAGTGGAGTGAGGCGGTAAGAAAGTATGCTTCAAGATTTACGAATGAAGCATACAATTTTGACAGCGAACTTCTTTCGTCAAATCTGTATAATCAGATACCGATGATGAGAGCTTTGTGGCAGACTGCCGCGCTTATGTCGGCATATTTGTTTGTAATAGCGCTTGTAATTTATTTGTTTAAAATGCTTTTCAATAGTTCGACAGGTGTTATAAGTGCTGCTGCACTGATTGCGCTTGGGACGATTTCCACTTCTTTGTATTCACCTGTAAAATGGGCGTTTCCTTCAGCCAATGTTATCATCTGGCTGCATTATACAGAAATATACAGTAAGCCAATATATCCGATGCGGGCGTCGGTTGTTTATTTTGCAGGAATAATAATTTTGCTTGCCATAGCGAATTTTTTTGCATTAAAAATATTTAATTATATGGAAGGCGGTCAGTGATATGATTAAAATAAATCATGTTTGTTTAACCATGTAAAAAATGAAATTTTAAAAGATGTTTCTATGTGCTTTGAACAAGGAAAAATCCATGGTTTGATTGGCAGAAACGGCAGCGGTAAAACAATGCTTATGAAATGTATCTGTGGTTTTGTGAAACCAACACAGGGAGAAATCACAGTAAATGGAAAACGTATAGGGAAAGACTGCGATTTTCCGAAACGTACAGGAATAATTATAGAAACACCGGGTTTTATACCATATTATTC
>CAZTRH010000056.1:1673-12865 GCA_964616605.1 uncultured Ruminococcus sp. | reverse complement strand
ATATTATAACAAATCTTAAAAGAAATTTCAACACAAATCCAAAAATATTCACACAATTTTTATAAACGTTCCAGTTTCTGAAACCCATTTCCTGAAAATTTATGAAAAATACATAAATCCCTCTTGATTTTAATAAAAAAATGTGTTATAATTAATTAACTTAAAAATAACAATTCACAGATAACCAAAAAGACAAGGTGCAACGCCGCTGCGATACGGCTTATCCCTTGCCTTTCGGATTTTGTGGCACATTGTAAGGAATGGAAGATGGAATGAATGGATAATTTCTGCGAACAGCTCGTTGAAAAGAAACGCACAAGCGGTGACAAAGCAAAAGCTGCCGTAACGCTGGGAGTGAGCATTCTGCTCGGCGCAGCGGTTATTGCGTTTGCTGTTGTGTCGGGATTTTTGCTTGTGTCGGTATGCGGAATAGCAATGATAGCCTTTGGAATATGGCTTGTTACAGGCTATGGTGTCGAGTATGAATACATTCTCACGAACAACGAGATGGATATTGATAAAATCAAAGGCAAGCGTAATCGTGAGCGTATGATCACCGTTAATGTCGCAAAAGCGTCTGCATATCACGCATTGCCCGACCCTGACGAAAAGGACGCCGACGTTGTTGTTTACGCAACAACAGGAAGTGAAGAAAACGCACAATACCTTATCTGCGAACACAGCGACTACGGAGTTGTTAAAGTGATTTTCAACCCCGACACTAAAATGAGAGAAGCAATCGAGCAGGAACTTCCTCGCTCGCTGCGTCTGAAGGTGACTGAGAATGGCTAATAAAGTAAATATCCGCACGGGAACCGCTATTATAGAGATGGCAAGGGTCAGAAAAGCCTGCGCAAACAAGAAGTTTTTGTCGGATTATTTTTCAGCGGACGAAATACGTTTTCTGGTGTCGCACAGGCTTTCCACAGCGCTGATAGCCGAGAATTACTGCGTGAAAATTGCGGTTGCAAAAGCGCTCGGCACGGGAATGCGCCTTATCAGAGCGCACGATATCACGGTGCTGAGGGACAGACTTGGCGCACCGTTTGTAATTACCGAAGGTAACCTGAAAATCCAGGAACAGCGTGAAGGCTTTGAAATAAGCGTTTCCGTTGCGCACTGCAAAGACTACGCCACCGCAAGCGTGATTATCACAAGATACTGAAATCAAATATCGCTGTTGCCCCGTTGAGTTGGGGCAATAGTATTTTTTAACACATATTTTTTACGAGAGGGGGTAGGCAGATGAAAAGAATTGTCGTGGGTGTTGCAGCGCACGTTGACGCAGGAAAAACAACCCTTTCCGAAGCGCTGCTTTACTATACGGGCGAAATCCGAAAACTCGGACGCGTCGATAACGGTGACGCTTTTCTCGACAACAACCCCATTGAGCGCAAAAGAGGAATTACCATCTTCTCAAAGCAGGCTGTTATGCGGACGGAAACCGCCGAATACACGCTGCTCGACACTCCCGGACACGTTGACTTCTCAGCTGAAGCCGAACGTGCTTTATCGGTGCTGGACTGCGCTGTTCTGGTAATCAGCGGAGCGGACGGAGTGCAAAGCCACACACGCACGCTGTGGGAACTGCTGAAAAGGTTCGGCGTGCCTGTTTTCGTATTTGTAAACAAGATGGATATCTCCCACAAGTCGGAGCAAACGCTCTTAAACGAGCTGCAAACGCTGGATAAGGCTTTTGTAAAATACGATGATTTCCCCGACAGTGCCGCCGATTATGACGAGGACTGCATGAACTCACTCCTCAACGACGGCAGTATCCCCGACAGCGCAATTGCTGCCGCAGTCGCGCGCAGAAGCATTTTCCCTGCGGTGTTCGGCTCTGCGCTGAAGTCGGTCGGCATAAACCGACTTATGGAGATGCTTGAAAAATACTCCTCGCCGTCCGAGCGATACAACGACTTCGCAGCGATTGTATATAAAATCTCGACAGGCGAAAACGGCGAACGTCTTACCCACCTCAAAATCAACGGCGGCACGCTGAAAAACCGTTCTGTTATCGACAATTCAGACGAAAAGATAACGCAGATAAGGATTTACAGCGGTTCAGCGTTCAGACAGGTGGACTGTGCTGAAGCAGGACAGTTATGCGCTGTTTCGGGACTTACGCAGACGTATTCGGGCGAACTTCTCGGCAGTCAGCCGCAGCGTCCCACACCCATCATGGAAGCGTTTCTGACGTACAAGGTGATTTCCCCGGACGGCACAGATATTCCAAAATTTTACTCACAGCTCAAACGACTCGAGGACGAGGATCCGCAGCTGCGGTTTTCGTGGTCGGAGCAACATGCCGAAATCACGGTATCCGTTATGGGCGACATACAGCTTGAAGTGCTGCAAAACCTCATTGCACAGCGGTATGGAACAGCTGTGACGTTCGGCGAGGGCAGCATTTCCTATCGTGAAACTATTTCTTCGGAAATAATCGGCAGCGGACACTTCGAGCCGCTTCGGCATTACGCAGAAGCACACCTGCTGATAGAGCCGCTCCCCACAGGCAGTGGAGTTCAGTACGCCACCGACTGTCGGGATCTGGACGAGCAGTGGCAGAACCAGATCATTTCCGCACTTCGTGAAAAACGTCATATCGGTGTGCTTACGGGTTCGCCGCTTACGGACGTGAAAATCACGCTTGTTGCAGGGCGGGCGCACTTAAAGCACACCGAGGGCGGAGATTTCCGCCAGGCGGCTTGCCGTGCAGTCCGACAGGGACTTGCAAAGGCAAATTCTGTGCTGCTGGAGCCGTACTATCGCTTCAGACTGACCGTTCCGATAAACGCCACAGGCAAGGCTATGACCGACCTTGAGCGTATGGGCGCACAGTTCACGCAGGACAGCGCAGGAGCAGAGCAGTCAGTTCTTGAAGGGGTATGCCCCGTCAGCGAAATGAGAGGCTATCAGCGTGAGGTCGCCGCCTACACACACGGTGATGGGGCTATCAGCTGCCGTCCCGACGGCTATCTTCCCTGCCACAACGCACAGGAAGTCATACGGGAAATCGGCTATAATTTCGAAAGCGATATTGAAAACTCTCCCGACAGCATTTTCTGCTCTCACGGCGCAGGATATCTCGTAAAGTGGGACGAAGCGTCCGACAAAATGCACGTTCAGCCGCAGCGCAAAAGCAACGCCGAAAACGAAATCATAAGCGAACGCGCCATATCCTCCTATCGGCAGCGTGCCGCAACCGACAAGGAGCTTATGGAAATATTCGAGCGCACCTACGGCAAAATCAAGCGTCCCGAACGCACCACTATGCGCCGTGACAAGCACGAGGAGAATTATTCCGCACACGCAAAGCCGACAAAGCGAGGACCCGAATTTCTGCTTGTGGACGGATACAACATCATTTTCTCGTGGGACGAGCTTGCAAAGCTTGCACGGGAGAGCATGGACGCAGCACGCTCACGGCTGATAAATATTCTGTGTAACTATCAAGGCTTCCGACAGTGCAATATAATTCTTGTGTTTGACGCATACAAGGTGAAAGACGCTCACCGCGAGATTGAAACGCACGGAAACATAACGGTTGTTTACACCAAAACCGCCGAAACAGCGGATATGTTCATCGAAAAAACCGCCCAGAAGCTCACTGCTGAAAACCGTGTACGTGTAGCCACTTCCGATGGCACAGAACAGCTTATAATACTGGGTTCGGGTGCAATCCGTGTGTCGGCGAGAGAATTTAAGATGGAGGTTGACGAGGTGGAGCAGGCTATACGGAAGATACTTGACGAAATGCACCACTGACCACTGATATGAACATTGAACCAATCGCTTTTGCAGAGAATGACTTTACCGAAAAATTCGGCATTCCCCGACAGTGCGGTATGACGCAGCTTAAAACGAAAATAACGCTGCTGCCCGAATTTGCTGACCCGAACGCTTTTCGAGGACTGGAAGATTTTTCACATATATGGCTCATCTGGGGATTTTCCAAAGCTGAATACAAAGGCTTCTCCCCTACCGTGCGGCCGCCACGACTGGGCGGCAACGTCAGAATGGGCGTGTTCGCCACACGTTCGCCGTTCCGCCCCAATTCATTGGGACTGAGCGTTGTGAAAATCGAGGAAATCAGCGGCTGTACCATAACGGTAAGCGGAGCAGACCTCGCAAACGGCACACCAATTTACGATATCAAGCCGTATCTTGCATATGCAGACAGCATTCCCGAAGCCTCAAACGGCTGGGCGCTGTCGGATACATCGGCAGTGCTTGACGTGGTGTTCCCCGAAGAGCTTAAAAAGCTCATTTCCGAAGAAAAACAAGCAGCGCTTACCGAACTTCTCTCGCAGGACCCCCGTCCACAGTACCAGCGCGCACCCGACCGTGTGTACACAATGGCTTTCGGTAAACGGCAGGTGAGCTTTACCGTTGACGGTAAAACCCTTACCATAATGCAGATTATATAACAAAACCCCGACCTTTTACAGTCGGGATTTTTGTTTGGCTTTTTCAAAGAATCAGAGGAGTAGCAAATTCAAGTTCACTTTATCAAGTGAATTTTATCATAGTTCACAAGCTCGTTTATAAGCTGCGGAACTTTAGTCGGTGCCTCTGCGTCTGTGAACTGGCAAGTGCCGACAGCCATATGACCGCCGCCGCCGTATTTCAGCATGGTAGAGCCGACATTAACATGAGATGTTCTGTTAAGAATTGAATAACCTACCGCACACGAACAGCCCTTGCCGCCCTTGCCGTCAACAATCCAGCATGAAAGGTTCTGTTCGGGATAGAGCGAGTAAATAAGAAAACGGTTTCCCGTGTAAATGGGGGTTACTCCACGCAGATCGGTAACGATCAAATCGCCCTCAATGCGTGTATACTTTGCAACCATTTCCTTGAACAGCTCAGTCTGCTCGTTGTAAAGCTTGATACGTTCCTTGATGTCGGGCATATCAAGTATTTCATCAGTCGTCATGTACGAGCAGCAATGCAGCAGCTTTTCCATAAGCTGGTAGTTGCTTATTGTAAAGTTACGGAAACGTCCCAGTCCCGTGCGTGGATCCATAAGGAAACCAATCAAAATCCAACCCTGAGGATTTAAAATCTCGTCACGGCTGAGATTACCGCTGTCGACCTTGTCAACAGCTTCCATCAGATCATCGAAATTCGGGAAACGCTCCTTGCCGCCGTAATACTCGTAGATGATGCGGGCGCAGCTTGGCGTAATGCGGCTTTCGCCCTTGTATTTTCCCTTATAGCGATTACGTTCTTCCTCGCTTGAGTGATGATCGAACCACAATCCGCACCCCTCAACAAAAGGAACGTTTGCAAGGCAGTCATTTTCTGTAACCGGAACCAGTCCGTCCTGAAGATCCTTTGGGTGAGCAAACGTCCATGTATCAACAACTCCCGCGCACAGCAAAAGCGCTCCGCAAGCCAGACCGTCAAAATCCGAACGTGTTATCAATCGCATCGCCATAGCAGTGTACCTCTTTACTAAGTATTTGACTTCTCAGAAAAACGCCGCTCGCTCAGCGCAGTACGCACGTTTTCCGTACAGCAGTCCTATGTTACTTTTAATTATAGCACATTTCTCAAAAAAGTTCAACACTTTTTCAAAAAATTATGTAATTTTTTGAAGCATAACCGCCAAAAGCTGACCGCAGTGCCTGTATCAGACGTTTGCAGCGCAAAAATCACTTGTTTCTTTTCATGACAGCCTTTCTCAGGCGTATTTTCCCGAAAAAGGAGAGCTGTTTTTCGGCTGAGTCATACAATCTTTCAAGCAGTCCCGAAAGTCTTGCATAATCAGCCTTATCAATATTGCCGTTTCCGAATGCCGCATTCTCAAGAATGCTTTTATAATCAGTCACCGAGCAGCCGAACGTCTTTTCCGCTCTCGCATAAAACGCAGACGGCATCTCGCCTGCCTGTGGCGTTACACCGCACACACTCATAACAACAAGTATCTTTTCCAGAATCAAGTCCGTGTTTGCGCTTGCGCGGATTTTTTTCAGAGTATTCCTCGACCGCTGCACAAACTGTTTATAGCCTCTCACTGCAAACGCCGCCGCTGCAATTACCGCAAGCACGCCGCCTGCCGTCAGAAGATACGGCACAACGTTCACCCTGACAAATGGTTCGGCAGCGCTGCTGCTTACTTGCGACTGCGACAAATCATAGCTGCTGTTATCAACGCTCTCAGAACTTTCATCGGCAGAGCTTTCCTCCAAACTTTCTTCAGAGCTTACCTCCGATGACGACAATTCCGATGAACTGTCAGACGTTTCGTTCGTCACGTTTCCCGTACCTGTCTGCGTAGAACTTGTCGGGTCGAACGTCACCCACCCCAGTTCGTTCAGGTATACCTCGCACCATGCGTGAAGATTTTTGGAACGCAGCACAGTCGGTGTATCGCCGTTCGGTTTTACAACAAATCCCGTGCAGTATCTTGCAGGAATGCCCAGACTGCGCATAACAAGCGTCATAGAGCTTGCATACATTGCGCAGTGTCCGCTCTTTGTCGTATTAAGGAACGAATACAGCGGATCATTCCGCCCGTTTCCCGCATTGAGCGAATATGTAAAGTTATTGCGCAGATATTCTGCGACAAGCGTTGCTTTCTGGTATCCCGATACTATCTCGTCCTCGTCAAAAGCCGACCCATAAAGCATTGAGCGAAGACCGCTCTCGTTCAGAAAATCCTCTATCATCGACAAGTCGTCGCTGTCGATTGACAGGTACGTTTCGTCTACATAATCGCTGTATTTATTAAAAACATCATAATGTCCCGAAAAATATCCGCCGTTTATTATGTCAGCGACGCCGCCTCGCTGAACAGCAAGCGCTGCGGCTTTTCTGACGCTTTCAACTGCCGAACCGCCCGTGTCGTCCATATTCGAGTAAACAGGCACCAGAGCAGTGCAGTTTACAGACTCTATTCTGTTGTACGAGTCGGACGCACGGATAACAAAATCACCGTACACCGAGAACATTCCGCTCTCAAAATATCCGAAATCCTGCGTGTACGCAGGCAGGAATGTAACTGTCGAATCGCACAGATACTCTACCGTCACATCGGAATGCAGAATTGAACTGCTCTCGCCATACAGCATCTGCTGAAGCGTATTCAGAACCGACAGCTCCACAGGGCGGTAAAATAAGCTGAGTTCGCTTTTTTTCCAGCTTTCCGGTTCTTCGTTCACAGGCGAAGTCCAGTTGTTGCCCTCAAAGTCAATGCCGATATCACCGCGCAGATATACTACTGCATTTCCATCATTCACAACGCTCAGCAGCTTCTGATTTCCCCGACCCGGCGAGGTAATGCTAAGGCTGTGCGGCTGAGCAGCGTAGTTTTCTTCAGCGTCCGTAAACCAATCGCTCGCTTCGCCGTCTTCAAATGGTTTGTTGAACGGCGAATTGTCTTTAAGATTTATTATAAAATCGTAGAATTCTGTATAATCTATTCCGCCGTTCGGGGTAACGCACGCCGCAGCAACCCCCACCGCAGTAAAAACCGCAGCGGTATAGGTTACGGCAGATAGAAACTTTGAATAGTATGTGCTGCGCATTCCCACCTGCTTAAGGTAAGGCTCTTTCTTAAGCGATTTTTTGAATTGGCTTTCACTGCTTGTCACAGCGTCATTGTACGAACCATTTACGCTGCTGCACAGCACCAACCCTTGGGAATAAAGCTCCGAATGCACCGCAGCACCCATATACAGCGCAAACGCAGGAATACACCACGCAGAAAACGTGAGCTTTTCTGAAAACATCACAGGTATCCACAGCACAATCCACGCTGCAAGCGAGGGGAGAATGTGCGGCTTTGAAAACATACAGGCTGCGGTGAGCATCGAGAACAGGAAAATAATAAGTCCCATTCCGAGTTCTGCGCCTTCGCAGTACATATAATTGCTTGCGGTAAGCTGTTCGAGCAAATGATCCACAAGCACCTTGCCGGGAACAAAACGTCCGTCCATCACAAGCAGCATTGCGTCACTGAAATAGGACATCTTTTCGGCAAATTCTTCGTGAACAAACGCTGTTATCACCAGTCCCAACCCCACAACCGCAGGTATTGCAAACCGCTTTTTCACAAACACAAACAGCACCGAAAAGCCTGCCGAAAACGCTATGCTCTGTATCACCACAGCGGTGCTGCTCACAGGCAAACGATATTCGGCAAGCAAAAACATCATGCTGCATAACACTATGCCGCAGCACAGCAGTATGCGTTTGAGTATAAGCAGTATTGTCCGTGGTTTTGACGAATAATACCTGTCAAACACCAGGACAGAGTCCGAGAATTGTTTAACATTACCTATCATAATTCAATAATATATAATCTGCTTTCAAAAATCAGTAGGTTGCCCGACACACAGAAGTCACCCGAAAATCTGAATGCCGTGCTTTTTCAGCGAGTCGTTGACATAAGCATACCGCATATTCTCCCACTGCTGATAGTCGTTGAATCGGTCGAGTTTCACTCCGCCTTTCATCTGCTGCACTATAACCGTATGCAGCAGCGAAGAATTTGTCCAGACGCTGTTTAAGTTATTGTGAACCGCACGCAGACCTGCTATATCTTCCATCTGCGCTCTTTGCGGACATACCGCACGCATAAGCGGCTGTTCATCTGCCACGGGAGTCACGGCGCACACACGCTCCATGCAGCTTTCAATTGCACGGGCAACAGTCTTATCGCTGCCGAATGCCTGACACAGCTCGTCATAGCTTGACGAAAACAGTTCTCTGAAACAAACGCAGGATACATCGCATATCTTGGACGCAAACAGCTTTGAGTCAAGCGAAGCCGCCGCAGAAAGCAATTTGCTCTTGCCCAGAGCCATATCCAGCATCATTTCGGGAATTTGCCCTGCAAGCCTGTCGAGTTTCTCAGTAACTTTCTTATCCGAAACATCGAATGCGTCATACACAAAGCCGCCTTTGTTCGGGCGCAGCTCCTCTGAAATATTTCTGAAATATTCAACGCAGCTTTCAAAAAGACTGATAGAAGCAGCGAGCTTATCGTTGTAATAAGCTTCCAGTTTGTCGTGAAGCTCCTGATAAAAATTTATCAGAATTTTGCCTGTAAGCTGCACCCGTCTGCCATCGGCATATTTTTTCATTCTATCAATGTATTCTGAAGTATTTTTGGACGCAAACAAACCGAATGTACCGTGAATGCTTTTCCATTCAGCGGCAAGCTGACGTTCGTCACGAGGAACGTCAAGGTCGGCGTCCTCCATCTGCGATTTTTTCTTGTCTGCCAGCTTTTTCAAAGCGGAAAGGCAGCGTTTTACGATATCCGCCGCATAATACGGGCCTTTTTCGTGGTCGCAGCACGCTTTGTCGCACACGTCAACAACCTCTGCAAACACTTTTTCAATATACAGAGAAGCGCCTCTTTCGCACAGCTGAGCTATTTTCTCAAGACGCTCGTTCACATAATCACACGAAGCCTGCATTCCCTTTTTAAGGGATTTTGCCGAAAACAGCGGATTTAATCGTTCGTCATATTCGATATTCGGAATTTCGCCTGCTTTCAGTGCAAGCAGCATTTCATCGGGTCCGACCTTACTGACATAGATGTTCACAATGTCAGTGGCTGAATTATTCATAAGCTTGTCTTTCAACAGCATAACAGTTTTCAGTGACAGATAGCTTGCAATTTTTCCCATTGGGATTTCATCAAGAGCGGTTCCGCTGCAAAGATATCTGAAAGTATGCGAAGTAGCATTGCCAAGCATATTGTGCGACAGCAGACGGTCGGCGTCATCGTCCTGAAGAAACAGCAAAGCCGAGTCTGTCATTATCTTAAGCGCAGTGTTTTCAACAGTCAGCTCATAGCTTTCCTCAGCGGCATTGATTACGCAGGAAGAAAAAGGCGCTTTCGCAGAGCTGAATGAGTACACAGGCGAAAACTTCTGTGAATACGGCTTTTTCTGACATTGGAACTTGTCCAGTTCGCATTTGGTAACTACCGTATTTGCATAAAAAATAGCAAGTTCTCTTCCCTCAAGCCCTTGTAACAGGGCAGTATCAGCGGCAAGCATGGCAGCCGTCACAGTAACCGAGGAATTGTCGGGCGAAAAGAATGCTTTTGTGATATAAGCAAGGTCAATCACCATACCGCCAAAAAAAGCGTCACCCAGATTTCCTGTAAACACAATCTCAATTGTGGAGCTGTCCCCCGAAAAAGCACTTACTGCCGCACCGAGAACGCTTTTGATTTTATCGAAGTAATGAAACAAAGCAAGACGGGCGCACTGTCTCTTTTTTAAACCGTAAACAGGCTTGTTCTGCGTGTAATTATGCAGTCCCTCGTCAAACCATTCTGCCTCTTCTGCGGAGAGCAGCGATGGATCGTTGAGGTACGGATAAATAGCCTCGTCGGGATCAATAACAAGACGCTCGTCATCGGCAAGCACAGAGCCGTCTGCTTCGGCACTGTCAAGCTGTTCTTCAAGACCTATTCCAAGAAATCTGATTCTCGAGTTATCAGAACCGTATCTATTTTCAGCAATATCCTTGCATTTTATCAGAATATCAATACCATTTCCGCCTATACCTATTATAAAGAGTCTGCGGCTTCCATAAGCTGCCTTTTTTCCTTTATACAACTTCATAATACGCTTTGGAGAAAACCACTGCACTTTATCAAATTCCAAAAAACGCACCTCCAATAACCTCTCTTGCAGCCTACAATTAGAAATATTATACAACTTTTTTTGTTGCTTGTCAATAGTTATTGAAGCTATTTTCATAAACTGTAATAAGAGAACGGAAGATTTGATGGGGTAGTGCGTGTATGTCAATTGCAGCAGCGCTGTTTCTGAATATGGAATATGTTTTAGAAACGCCTGTTCATGAAAACTCTGGGTTATTTTCATTAACAATATTACCTTCTGATATGGTTCAGCTATATATACTTGTTTTAGAAACGCCTGTTTATGAAAACTCTGGGTTATTTTCATTAACAATATTACCTTCTGATATGGTGCAGCTATATATACTTGTTTTAGAAACGCCTGTTCATGAAAACTCTGAGTTATTTTCATTAACAATATTACCTTCTGATATAGTGCAGCTATATATACTTGTTTTAGAAACGCCTGTTTATGAAAACTCTGAGTTATTTTCATTAACAATATTACCTTCTGATATGGTACAGCTATATATACTTGTTTTAGAAACGCCTGTTTATGAAAACTCTGAGTTATTTT
>CAZTRH010000056.1:0-1573 GCA_964616605.1 uncultured Ruminococcus sp. | reverse complement strand
CATTAACAATATTACCTTCTGATATGGTACAGCTATATATTTATTAAAGTTCACTGACAATTCACGCAATATTTACATAAATAATCACATCAACTCAAAATACACAAGCGTCAGATGTAAGCCGATATGACTTGTTCAGATAAAAAGAAAAAGCCCACACTCAGCTTTCTCAAGCTAAATGCGAGCTTTAAATGTTGGTGACCCGTACGGGAATCGAACCCATGATTCCGCCGTGAAAGGGCGATGTCTTAACCTCTTGACCAACGGGCCTTAAGTAGCGGCAATCGGATTCGAACCAATGACACCCTGGGTATGAACCAAGTGCTCTAGCCAACTGAGCTATGCCGCCATAACTAAAGCAGAAACAACAGCGCCGTGTCATCTCTGCGACTTAATTATTATATCACATTTGAAATCAATTGTCAATACAATTTTTAAAAATATTTTGTTCAAAAATCGCTTGCATTTTGTATCAGACTTTGGTTAAAATGTCTAAAATCTTAAAAATCGGTTTTTTTTTTAAAAAAGTATTGACAAACGGCTATGATTGTGATATAATAATATTCGTTGATGGTTACTGGGGCGTCGCCAAGCGGTAAGGCAGTGGACTCTGACTCCACCATTTCGAGGGTTCAAATCCTTCCGCCCCAACCAATTGATAGACAAACAGTTTACGTTACTTTTAAAGAAGCGTAAACTTTTTGTTTATCAGAGTACTTTATATAAAACACGGAGCAGCTTCTGCGGTAACAGACACCACCCCGTGAGTTTATACGATTGTTGCCCTCCTGGTTGTTACACTTTTGCTTTTGATGGTTCGTCCGCAGCGGCATCGCACGCTGTTCGACCCGTTCTTTCTTCCCGTAAGCAATACGGTTGGTGTGGCTGCTCTGTTTACCCGAAATCCCTTCGGGATACTCGCTCGGCTGCACTTTTAAGCAGCGGTCGTGGCGGAAGTCCTAACAGCAGAAAGCTTGTTCTCACAACAGAGGAATTCAATTGAAAGGCAAATAAAATCAGCTCAAAATCTAAAAAGAAAAAGAGCCTTTAGGACGAGTTCGAAAAAATCCTAAAAGCTCTCTTGACAATTTATCCTATATATGCTATAATAAGCATACGGTAGGCACTCGCAAAAAAGTCTTTCGGGAACCTGCAATTCTCGTCTGACCGCTTGTGTGTGTGTGTACACACGCACACAAGTTCGGGTGTTTTATTTAACCCATAATTTAGTATAGCACATTTTTAAATCATTGTCAATACCTTTTTATAATTTTTTTCGTCCTGTTACTAAGGACGTTTTTTTGTGCTATATGTAGCACAAATTCTTCAAGGCTGAAAAGAAAAATCCCTCTTGCTTTGAGGGATTGTGATATATGTAGCACAACTAATTCCTTGAGTGTTTATTCTTTGTAGGCAGCTTTTGGCTGTTGTTTTTGTTAAATATTATTATATCACTCTTTCCTTAGTTTTCCATTCTTCAAAAAGAACCATTCCGTCATATGTAAAGACGCCATATCGTCCATTTATGGTTTTTGAAATTTCATTTCCGCAATCGTAGCTATAAATGTTTATT
>CAZTRH010000055.1:0-13107 GCA_964616605.1 uncultured Ruminococcus sp. | reverse complement strand
CTCCAAGGAACGGGCAGTTTTTGGGTATCTGCCCGTTCCTTGGAGTGTCAAAGACAACACAGGGTTCGCTTGGTATGGGGTGTGCGGTTACTGCGGTAATGGTAATTGCAACAGCCGTAACGTGGCCGCTGTACTACTTCTTCCTCGAACCGATGGGATTGACATATCTGAATACAATTCTGTTTATTCTTATTATTGCAATGCTGGTTCAGCTGGTTGAGATGATGCTGAAGAAATATATTCCTGCGCTGTATAAGTCGCTTGGCGTGTATCTTCCGCTGATTACAACAAACTGTGCGGTACTGGGTGTTACTTTGCTCAATCTGGAGAACGGCTACACGTTCCTTGAGAGTATAGTATGCGCACTTGGCGGCGGTCTTGGATTTATGATCGCAATGCTGATTTTCTCAGGCGTCCGCAGCAGACTGGAAAAATGCAATGTACCTGAGGCTTTTAGGGGAGTGCCGATTACTCTTGTTGCAGCGTCGATCGTATCACTTTCGTTCGTTGGATTTGGCGGACTGATTGACGGAATTTTCGGAGGTGCATAATGAATATGATTATTTCTATGCTGGCTTCTGAGGCGGCACAAGCGAAAATTGACGTTTTACCCGATGTTGTAGTGCCTGTGCTGATTTTTGCTGCAATTGGTGCGGTAGCAGGAACGCTGCTTACGCTGGGGTCAAAGTTCTTTGCGGTGGAAGAGGACGAAACGGTTGCGAAGATTACCGAAGCTCTTCCGAATGCAAACTGTGGTGCGTGCGGCTATGCAGGCTGTGCGGATTACGCAAAGGCTGTTGCAGCAGGCAATGCTCCGAACAACAAGTGTAAACCCGGTGGTGCGGCTGCGGCAAAGGTTATAGCTGAGATTATGGGTCAAGAGGTTCTTGAAACCGAGCGCGAGGTGGCTTATGTCCGCTGTAACGGCTGCAAGGACGCAACAGAGGAACGCTATAACTTCATAAGCACGCAGTCCTGCTCAGCAACTGAGCGTTTTTACAACGGCAAGGGAATGTGTCGTACAGGCTGCGACGGACTGGGAGATTGTGCCGATGTGTGCGACCACAACGCTATCTGCATTGTGAATGGCGTGGCTGTTGTAAATCCCGAAAACTGTGTTGCCTGCGGAAAGTGCGTTTCTGCGTGTCCTAATAATCTGATTGTCATTCGTCCGTACAAGCAGAAGGTTGACGTACGCTGTTCGTCAAATGACGTTGGAAAGATTGCGAAGGACGTCTGCAAGAACAGCTGTATCGGCTGCAAGCTTTGCGAAAAGAAGTGTCCTGTTGGTGCTGTCACTGTATCCGATAATCACGCTTCAATTGACTATTCAAAATGTACTAATTGCGGAGCCTGCGCACAGGCATGTCCGAGAAAGTGCATCGAGAACAAAAAAGGTATTGTTACAACTGCTTGATTTTATGTATTAAAAAATTACCGCCCTTTGCTTTTATGCAAAGGGCGGTATGATTTTTTATTATTATCGTTCTAAACCGTTTAACATTTGGAAAAACTCGTTTGCGTAGCCGTCAGTCATTCCGCTTATACAGTCGGTTGCAAACAGCAGCCTGTGATACGCTTGTTCTGATGCGGATTTGTCGGTGCAGCTTCTGCGGCAGATTTCAAGATAATTTTCCGACAAGGCTTCGGTTAAATCAGCGTCGTATATCCGGGCATTTTCAGTGTCAAACCGTAGGGCTGCGGTAACAATCTTATCCAACAGCAAATTCATAACAGCATTTTCGGAAATTTCGTGCCTTACGATAAGCGTTGAACGGAAAGCGTATTTCTCGGCAACTTCGCTCAGAATATCCGACAAAACTCTTATTGGACTATCCTGAAGCAGCTCCCGTTTGTACTCGCCGTTCATGATAGCGTCGTAATTGCGGCAGAATGCCTCTGATGCAGCGTAGATAAGCCTATTCTGGATTTTGATTATCCAACGTTGTACTGCACGGCGGTATGGTTTTGAAATATTGAATGTTCCTGCTGACGCAAACGATCTTTCCAGTTCAGCAGCAGCGGTTTCGAGGATTGATTTTTCGTTTTCGTCAACGCATTTTTCAATGTTCTTTTCACTGCGAAGCTCTGAAAGCAGCGTTTCGTACAAAAGCAGTCCCTTTACGGCTGCGTCTTCTATATCAGCGGTTTTATAAGCGATATCATCTGCGGCTTCGAGTATGAAAGTCAGCGGATAGCGCACACCGACCGCTCCCGTATTAGCCGAAATATCCTCGTAAAGCGCCTGCTCAGAAGTGAAAAATCCCATTTTCTTCTTGGAGATATCGCCGCATTTTTTATCAATTTCAGTCGAGCATACAGGGTATTTCACGACTGTATTCAGCAGCGCATAAGTAAGGTTCATACCTGTACTCATATCAACAAGGCAATGCAGCCGTGACAGTACACGCAGCCCTTGCGCATTGCCTTCAAAATTCAGAAAATCAGATTTCATCTGAGGAGTAAGCAGTTCGCGCACAGGTACGCCCCTGTATTCAAGCCGCTTGAAGTTCTCTTCAAACCACTGACGTATGGCAAATTCTCCGAAGTGTCCGAACGGGGGATTGCCGATATCGTGGATAAGTCCTGCGCATTCAAGAATACTGCAGCAGTCTTCACGAACCTTGTCAGTTATTTCCGCATGACCATCAGCTGCAAGTTTGCGGAAAACAGTGTCGCCCAGCGATACGGCAAAAGAGCTTACCTCAAGAGAATGAGTAAGTCGCGTTCTGACAAAATCACCTCTTGTAAGCGGATATACCTGCGCTTTATCCTGAAGTCTGCGGAATGAGGCACTGCCGATTATTCTGTGATAGTCTTTACGAAATTCGGAACGGACATCATCGGGATTTGCAGAATGTGAAGAACGCTCACGTTTTGTACACAGAAGCTGTTCCCAGTTCATAATGAAATTCCTCCATTCATTGAAAAGGGTACTCCATAATTTCAAGGCAATCGGTTTTGCTGAGTTTTTTTGGAGAACCCCTTGAATATTAAATCAATCCACGTCAATAATATTTTCAACAACGAAAAGAAAGGAATGATTGATGCATGAATTCCGTTGTTAAACGCGGAGAGATATATTACGCTGATCTTAGTCCTGTGGTAGGCTCTGAACAAGGCGGCATACGACCGGTATTGATAGTCCAGAACGATGTCGGAAACAAGCATTCTCCTACTGTAATTGCGGCTGCAATCACAAGCAAGAAGGAGAAATCAAAGCTGCCGACGCACATTTCCGTTACAGCGCAGTCCTGCGGTCTTGCAAAGGATTCCGTCGTGCTGTTGGAGCAGGTTCGTACATTGGATAAACGCCGTTTGAAAGAGCGTATGGGTGAGCTTGACAGTACCTCTATGTCACAGGTAAACGACGCTTTGCAGGTGAGTCTTGGACTGTAAATCAATGCTTTTTAAGATAGATGAACAGTCCCCACTGTGCCGCCGCAAGCAATGCGATAAGCAGCACTATCAGCACCTGTGCAACGCCCCATTCAGGCATAAACACGCACACCATTACAAGCGCAAGAGTAAGGATAATCGCTGTTTTTAAGAAAGACTTAGCCTCTTTCATTCTGTATTCTCCATGCGGTGAGGGTGTTTTTCATAAGCATTGCAATTGTCATAGGACCGACGCCGCCCGGAACGGGTGTAATCCAGCTTGCTTTTTCGCTTACTTCGTCAAACTTCACGTCGCCGCACAGCTTGCCGTTGTCAAGACGGTTAATTCCAACGTCGATTACTACGGCTCCGTCCTTTACCATATCTGCTGTTACGAAATTCGGTCTGCCCACTGCTGCGATAAGTATGTCGGCTCTGCGGCAGACTTCGGCGAGGTTCTTTGTCCTGCTGTGGCAGATGGTAACTGTGCCGTTTTCGTGGAGAAGCAGCATAGCCATAGGCTTGCCGACAATGTTTGAGCGTCCGAGAACTACGCACTCTTTTCCCTCAACGGAAATTCCTGTGCTGTGGATAAGCTCCATACAGCCTGCGGGTGTGCAGGGCAGGAACGCATAGCTTCCGATCATAATCTTGCCGACATTCTGCTCGTGGAAAGCGTCAACGTCCTTAAGCGGTGAAATGCGCTCGATAACTTTTTTCTCGTCAAGGTGCTTCGGCAGAGGAAGCTGAACCAGAATGCCGTTTACGTTCTTGTCGTTGTTGAGAGCGTCAACCAGTTCAAGCAGCTGTTCTTCGGTGGTTTCGGCAGGGAGAGCGTACTCAAAGCTCTTGAAGCCGCAAAACTCGCAGGCTTTTTTCTTGTTGTTTACATACACTCTTGAAGCAGGGTCATCGCCTACGATTACAACCGCAAGACCGACATCAAGTCCCTCTTGCTCAACTTGTGCCTTTACTTCTTCCTTAACCTTTGCGGAAATTGCTTTTCCATCAATTATCTGTGCCATTTTCATTCTCCTTTTCTTCGTTTGTGTTTTCGACTATATCATCATTTTTTTGCTCATCGTTTTTTTCGATTTCAGATGATGCGGCGTTAGTATCGGCAGCCTCATCGGCTTGATTTGGTAAGTCTGATTTGCTGTCGCAGTTTTCAGCGGTGATGTCGGCTGAAATAAGCGTTTCGTCAGCGGCTGCGGATTTCTGATTTTTCTTTGCCTTTTTCTTTGCAATGCGTTCTGCTTCTGCAAGGCGGTCGTTTTCCATAAGTTGCTGCGAAGCCTCAGAATTGACGTACAGAACAAGGTTCTTCTTCTTTGAAACTATCTTGAATACAACGTACAAAACAACCGCTGCCGCAAAGGACGCTGCCGCTACAAGCTGGGATACTCTGAACTGTCCTGCCATAAGGCTGTCGGTACGCAGTCCCTCAATAAAGAAGCGTCCCAAACCGTACCACGCAACATACAGCAATGAAATTTCTCCGTCAAAGCTGCGCAGCTTCTTTGAATAGAAGTGCAGCAGCACAAATCCCAGCAAGCACCATACGCTTTCATAAAGGAAACACGGGTGAACGCAAACGCCCTCTCCCATTTCACCTGCAATGCGTGTGCCTGTCATAGCGAACAGCCAGTTTTTATCGCAGGCTTCGCCGTAAGCTTCTTGATTTACCAGATTGCCCCATCTGCCTATGCACTGACCGATAAGGAAGCCAAGGGACGCAATATCAGCCATAGCGAAGAAATTTACCTTACGGATTTTGCAGAAAACCAGTCCCGAAAGCACTGCACCGATTATTCCGCCGTAGATTGCAATTCCACCATCGTGAATAGTTGTAAACGTGGTAACGAAAGTGTAATTGGTAGGTGAGTCGGGATTGAGCGTTGTGAACACGCAATAATAAATTCTTGCGCACAAAAAGCCACCGATTACGGCTGCAAATACAACGTCAAACGCTCTGTCCTTTGGTATGCCGAAATCCTTTTCCATACGGTGCATAGCGTAAAAGTAAGCAAGAACCATTCCCACCGCTATCAGAATGCCGTACCAGTATATTGAAAGTCCGAATATCTCAAAGCCACGGGAATATGTTATCTTCATTCCGCTGAAAAGATTTGGAAACTCAACGGAGATTTTTTCTGTTGCAGCACTTGCTGCGAGTATTGTTGTCATAATAGATTTACCTCTAAAAAATGCTGTTTGTAAGCGGCAAAGAAACGATCTTTGCCGTATTGCCTTAAGTCTGATTGCTGATTACCGACAGGCAGACGTTTTCTTCATCAAGCGAGTACAGGCGCTCAAGAACCTTGTCATAATCTGCGTTTGCTGAAGCGTCTATCACAGAGAACGGCGGTATGTTTTCCAGAGCCGCTTCCGATAAAGTGTCAGCAACCGACCCTACATTATTTGCGTCACGCACAAGCGCTCCGTAGGAAGAACGCTTTAAAATATTAAAATCTTCCTTTGAAAATGGTGCTGCTTTAAATGCACGGATTTCTTTTTGCATTTCTTCAAGGACATAGTCGGGGTTGTCGCTCTCTCCGCGGACGAACGGGAAAAAGTGTCGTGTGCCGCTGGAAACGCCGTTTCCGAATTCCTCGTTGATACTGCCGTTTTCTCGCATTCTCTCGAAAAATTCAGATGATGTTCCGAACATAAGTTCAAAAAGAATGTCAAAATGAATATAATCCTCTATTTTTTCAAGTCCTGTTTTCGCATAACGCTTGAAACCGATTTCAAAAAGCGGCTTTGAAACGGGCATTGCAAGTTCAACACGCTTTTTCAAAACACTTGCAGGCTCGTTAAACTGTGCGCGCACTACGTCTGCGGCTTTTGTTTTGCGCAGGTTTCGCTCGCAGGTTTCTATTACTTCGTTCGGGTCGAAATTTCCCGAAACGCAAATGAACATATTGGTTGGATTGTAAAATGCGTTGTAGCAGTCGTAAAGCGTTTTATCGGTAATTTCCGATATGCTTTCGATTGTTCCTGCGATATCGTTTCGGACGGGATTTTCACTGTACATATTTTCAAGGAGATTTGTGAAAACTCTCCAGTTTGGGTTGTCACGGTACATTGTGATTTCCTGACCGATAATTCCACGTTCCTTTTCAACGTTTTCGGGAGTGAAATAAGGGTCGTTTACAAATCCCAGTAATATTTCAAGGTTTTCTGTAAAACGGTTTGTGCAGGAAAAATAATACTGCGTATAATCAAAGCTTGTTCCTGCATTGCAGAATGCACCCGTCTGCGCAAATTGTGCGAAAGCGTCTTTTTCTTCGCTTTCAAAAAGCTTGTGTTCAAGGTAATGCGCCGTGCCGTCCGGTACTGTGATAAACTCGCCGCCGTTTACCGAAAAGCCGTTATCCTGCGAACCAAATCTTGCGGTAAACTGTGCAGACGCTGAAGAATAACCTTCCATTGGCAGCATATAGATAAGGACTCCGCTCTCAGTGACGTGCTTTATACAAGTTTCCTTTATTATATCATTATATATTTTTTCCGTCATTCAATTGCTTCCTCTCCCGATAATGTGTAAACGGTATCCAGTGAGAACATTTCAGCAGCCGCTTTAATTCTGTCAGATGTAACAGCTTCGATGCGATTGTAATATTCTTCAGGAGTAAGAATTTTTTCGTCGGTAAGCTGATTCAGATACCACGATATCATTGCTGTCTGGCTGTCGTAAATGGTTGAAATGCGGTTGAAATACTCAAGCTTTGCCGTGCGAAGTTCCTCTTCTGAAACGCCGTTTTTGCTTATATCGCTTAATTCTGAAAGAATTGCGTTTTTGCATTGCTCTACGTTATACGGTTCGACTCCTGCATAAGCGGTAAGCGTACGCTTGTATTTATTGGAAAAGCACGAACAGTAATAGCACAGCGACTGTTTTTCACGGATTTTATCGAAAAAACGTGACGTTGACATACCGCCTAAAATCATTGCAAGCAGTCCGCGTGCTTCTCTGTCCTCGCAATCGGGAGCTTTGAAGTACATACGCAGTATAGCCTGCTCCATAGGCAGCGTGTCGGCGGCATATTCCGGCTCGGATTTAAGCGGCGAGGGAGATGTTGTTAGACGACAGATATCATGTCTTGCTATGCCGCTGAATATATCAGAGAAAATCGCTTTTGACTCTTTGAAATCGCTGCACCCCGAAGCGAAAATCTCAATTCTTGATGTTTCAAGAATTTTTCTGTATGCATTGTATGCTGACTGAGGTGTGACTTTTTCAACTTCTGAGCGCAGCCCCAGAGGGGAACGCTCCATGGGTTCGCCCCGATAGGCTGTTTTATTTGCATTCTGAGCAGCATAAGACGCTTTATCATTAACGGCACTGTCGATAGTGTCGTTAACCTCTGATTTCATGAGTGAAACTACCGTTTCGTTGAAAGCACCGTTCTCGGCGTTCGGCGAAAACAAGCATTCACGGATAATACCACACATTTCTGTTTCAAGATTTTCTCCGTCAAGCGCATAGCTGTTGTCCAGAATAGATGCGTTGATTGAAACGCATCGCTGCTCCCATGCCGAAAATACAGTGTTTGAAGTAAGGGTGGCGTTGTATAGTTCGAGCAGACGTCTGGAAAGCTCTTTGTAATGGGGATATTTTTTGCAGCTGTCGCTGAGTACATATGACGCAACTGAATAATCAGCGCGTGAGTCAGCTCCGAAATCGTTGTAAAAATTCACGGTTATCTGATTAGTTTTAAAACGCTTATCGGTTATCCGTGAGAAATAGACGCCTTCAAGCAATTGCGACCTTTCAAAAATAATAATCAGTCCTTCTTTTTTTATAATATGCAGCCTGAAACAGCGGCTGCGGTGCAGCATTGTCTGTGCAGATCGAAAAATCTGCGCAGCATATAAATATAGTATAACACATTACGTTATATTTTTCCATAGTTTTTTCAAAAAAAATGAGCCTCGCAAGGCTCGAAATCAAATTATGATTATGTGTAGAACAAAAGAAAGGAGACAACTAAACAAACAAAGATACGGAGGAATTAAGTTCCGTTTCGTTTGCTTGAGTATATTATACAACTTTTACATTGATTTGTCAACAGTATTTTGTGAATATTTACAATTTCGACAATATACACAAAAAGGGTTTGTACATATTAAACAAAACTAACAACAAATTTAAGCAAAAAATAAGAAAAAATGGAAATTCTGCAATTAAAAATAATGGACAATTGTGTAAACACAATATCAGACGATAAGAAGTGCGTGGATTTTTAAAAAGTTAATTTGAAATAAATTGTGAATTATTGCTTTTTTTATCAAAAAACTCTTGACAAAGGGATTTTGATGTGATATAATGAAAAAGCCGCTTGTGTAGGGTTGGATAAGATTGCGTAGGGCAGTCACCCTGACACAGCGAGTCTGAACAAAAGAGGTAAAAATATGTACGCAGTAATTGAAACAGGCGGAAAGCAGTATCAGGTTAAAGAGGGCGATGTTCTCTTTATTGAGAAGCTTGAAGCAGAGGGCGAAATCACCTTCGACAAGGTAGTAATGGTAGGCGGAGATGGCGATGTAAAGGTTGGCGCTCCTTATGTAAGCGGTGCCAGTGTTAAGGCTACACTGCTTAAGAACGGCAAGGCTAAGAAGATCACTGTATTTACTTACAAGCCTAAGAAGCATGTTAAGCGCAAGATGGGTCACAGACAGCCTTACAGCCAGGTAAGAATTGAAGCTATCAACGCATAATGATTAAGTGCGTTTTCAAGATGAGGGACGGGAGCTTTTATGGTTTCCGTATAAGCGGTCACGAGGAGAATTTTGACGGGGAGTTTGGTATGGTCTGCTCAGCGGTAAGCTCTGCGACTATGCTTACTTGCAATGCGGTTACGGATTTCTTTGACGCAGACGCTCGTGTGACTGTTGAGAACAATTGCATTACGCTTGTTCTTAAAAAGAGCAATAAGGCGGCTCAGAGTATGCTGGGTGCTTTTTATGCTCATCTTGATATGCTGTCGCAGGACACAGACGAACTTATCATCAGGGTTATTGATTGAGGAGGAAAAACAATGATTAAAATTAGTTTACAGTATTTCGCTCATAAAAAGGGTGTAGGTTCTACAAAGAACGGCCGTGACTCTGAGTCCAAAAGACTTGGCGTAAAGCGTGCTGACGGACAGTTTGTTCTTGCAGGTAATATTCTTGTAAGACAGCGTGGAACTCATATTCACCCCGGAAACAATGTTGGCATCGGTTCTGATGACACTTTGTTTGCTCTTGTAGACGGCAAGGTTAAGTTTGAGCGTGTTGGTCGTGACAGAAAGCAGGTTTCTGTTTACGCCGCTGAATAATCTGACGCTTTGTCTGATTGAAAGAGAGTATACCGATTAGTTCGGTTAATTTGTGATCGTAAGCCGGATTATTGTCCGGCTTATTGGTTTTTATATTGTGTAGGTTTGCCTGCTGTGAGCAGGCTGTGATTTGTTTGATAAGGAGGCGTGGAGAATGTTTGTTGATAAGGTTCAGATTTCGGTTAAAGCAGGAAATGGCGGAAATGGTGCAGTGTCGTTTCACCGTGAGAAATATGTCAATGCAGGCGGACCCGATGGCGGAGATGGTGGAAAAGGCTCGGATATAATGT
Organism: uncultured Ruminococcus sp.; assembly: GCA_964616605.1. GTDB lineage: Bacteria > Bacillota > Clostridia > Oscillospirales > Ruminococcaceae > CAG-115. The sequence continues at coordinate 3,113 of CAZTRH010000055.1, read as the reverse complement.
TTGTGGCAGATGATTCGCTCTCCACCCTTATTGATTTCCGATATAAGAAAAAATATGTTGCTCCCGATGGTGAAGCAGGCGGCGCAAGACGCTGCTTTGGAAAGTCGATGGAGCCTACTATAATCAAAGTTCCCAGAGGAACACTCGTAAAGGACGCACATACGGGACGCATCTTAGCCGATATTTCCGATGACGAGCCTGTTGTTGTCGCAAAGGGCGGCAAGGGCGGCAAGGGCAATGTGCATTTTGCAACGCCCACCCGTCAGATCCCGCGTTTTGCAAAGCCCGGTTTTCCCGGAGAAAAGTTCGACCTTATACTGGAACTGAAGCTGCTTGCCGATGTGGGACTTGTTGGTTTCCCGAATGTCGGAAAGTCTACGCTGATAAGTGTTGTAAGCGCAGCAAAGCCGAAAATTGCAAATTACCATTTCACAACGCTCACCCCTGTGCTTGGAGTGGTGAAGCGTGGCGAGAAATCCTTTGTTATGGCGGATATCCCAGGTCTTATTGAGGGCGCTTCGGAGGGCGTGGGACTGGGACACGAGTTTTTGCGTCATGTTGAGCGCTGCCGTCTGATAGTTCACGTTGTAGACGTGTCGGGGATAGAGGGACGGGATCCTATTGAGGATTTCGAGAAGATCAACACTGAGCTTGCTAACTTCTCCGAAGAACTTGCGGAATTGCCGCAGATTGTCGCAGCGAACAAGTGTGACCTTGCGACCGAAGAGCAGATAAAAGCGTTTGAGGAATATCTGAACTCAAAGTCGCTTACGCTGCACCGCATTTCCGCAGCTACCACACAGGGTACAGACGAATTGATGGACGTTGTTGCGGCTGAACTTGCAAAGCTGCCTCCCGTAAAGCGATATGAAGCTGTGCCACTTACTCTTGAGGAGCTTGCGGAGATTGACGAGAAGAAACGTTCGTTTACGGTTGAAAAGGTTGACGGTGTTTACATTGTTGACGCAGAGTGGCTGGCTCCTATTTTGTCGGTGTGCAATATGGAGGACTATGAGAGCCTGCAATACTTCCAGCGTGTATTGCGGTCAAGCGGAATTATTGATGAACTGGAACGTCAGGGAATACAGGAGGACGATCTGGTTTCCATTTTCGATTTTGAGTTCAATTATGTGAGATAAATCTCATAATGAAGCCATTTTCGCTGAGATTAGAGGGATTGTGATGAGTTTTATAAGCTCTTTGCTTGTGCAAATGGAACGTTCCACCGCAGGCAGTGAGGATACTGCAAGAGAAGTGATGCGGCTTTGTGGAAAAATATCGGGCGGCAATGCTTTATTTTTCGGCGATGATTATTTCACGCCGGGTCTGATTGCAAAGGAAACAGGAGCTGCGGTAACGGCTTGCTATTATGAGGATTTCAGAGTTCAGAAGGCGCTTGAAGTCGGTTTAACAGCACGCAATGTGGGTGCGTTTGAAATTCTTGCGAACAGTGAAGGCTGGGATTTTGCATGGTTCAACGGTTGCTGCGAACCTGATGGCGTTCACAGACGGTTGGAACAGCTGAAGAGTTCGATGAAACCGAAGAAAAAGGCGGTTTACAGAACGCTGTGCTGGCTTATTGACCCGTCTGCCGATACCGAAAGCTACGTTGAACACAGGTTCGGCTATCCCGAACATCTGGACAGCGTTATTGTGAAAGCAAAGGAACAGGGGTTTAAGGTGATGGATTTTGTTATTTCGCCGAAAACCGACTGGACGCAAGGGTTTTATGAATCAATGAATGCGCTTGTTCAGAAGCTTGAGGGTGAAGATACCACCGACAGCGGCGATGTGCGCAGCGGAATCGGGGAATTGAACAAGGAAGAATATATGTTCAATCTTCATAGTGAGGAATACAGCTTTGTTTATTACATTCTGGAGAGCTGATTATGTTTGAGAAACTGACGGAAAAAGAAGCGGCTGCATACAGTCCGAATGTGCTTGCGTTTTATGGCGACAGCGTTTATGAAACACTGGTGAGAAACCGTGTCGTTTTAAAACATCAGACTAACGCAGGAAAACTGCATAACTATGCGGTTGAGCGTGTGCGTGCCAGCTATCAGTCGGAAGCGGTGAATGTTATCGAGCCGATGCTTACGGAAAAAGAGGCTGATATACTTCGGCGTGGGCGCAATGCGGGAGGAATTTCCGTTCCGAAGAGTGCAAAGCCGTCTGAATACCGCCGTGCGACTGCTCTGGAAGCGCTGTTCGGGTATTTGGGACTGTCGGGACAGGACGAACGTATTGCGGAGCTTTTCGAAGCGATTTGTCAGTCACTGCCGATTTCTTCAGACTGAAACGGCTGAATTTATATGCGTGGGCAGATATTGTCTGCTTTATTCAAATAAAGACTAAACATAAAGGAGTTTTACTATGTCAGGACATTCAAAATGGAGTACGATTAAACGTAAAAAGGGCGAAAAGGACGGCGCTCGTGCAAAGGTTTTCACAAAGATAAGCCGTGAAATTCTTGTCTGCATCAAGGAAACAGGCAGCGCTGACCCTGCTAATAACTCTAAACTTGCCACTCTGGTTCAGAAGGCAAAGTCAAATAACATTCCTAATGATAACATAGATCGTCTGCTTAAAAAAGCGGCAGGCGGTTCTGAAAAGAACGATTATGAGAACTGCGTTTATGAGGGTTATGGTCCCGGTGGAGTTGCCGTAATCGTTGACTGTCTTACTGACAACCGCAACCGTACAGCCGGTGAAATTCGTCACTATTTTGATAAATTCGGCGGCAATATGGGAACTTCGGGCTGCGTAAGCTTTATGTTCTCGCTTAAGGGTGTTATTGTTCTCAATAATGAGGACGGCGACATTGACGAAGATAAGGCAATGGAGGATATTCTGGAGTCTGGTGCAGAGGACTTCAGCTTTGAGGACGGTGTGGTTGAGATTTCAACTGAGCCTGCTGACGTTGGAGCAGTAGCCGAGGAGCTTACAAAGCGTGGTTACGAGGTTATTTCTGCTCAGGCTGAACAGGTGCCGTCTACTTACACAACGCTTTCGGACGAGGAGCAGCTTAAGAAGATGGGTCTGCTGCTTGAAGCTATGGAAGATAATGATGACGTTCAGAATGTATGGCATAACTGGGACGCTCCTGAGGATAC
>CAZTRH010000054.1:0-13228 GCA_964616605.1 uncultured Ruminococcus sp. | reverse complement strand
GCTTTCACAGCTTGGCTGGTAATATAAAAACCGCAAAGCAACTGCTTTGCGGTTTTTTGTATTATCACAAATCAAGCAGGCTTAGCTGCTCGTCTGCGTTTTCTTCATAGGTTGAAAGGAATTTGAAGATTTCGGTGTTGTCGTGGAGTATGCCGTATTCTTCGCACTTGCGGTGAAACAGTGCCTGAAGTTCATTGTTACGGGGACTGTTCACTCCGTAAAGGCTGCCGTATGTGTTTATATATTTCATTTTGAGAGCAGGGAAGCGTCGGTCAAGCTGTTCGTAGAAGTATTCTCGGTTTCCTTCACGCAGAGTAAGTCCCATACCGAAGTTCAGTATTCCGTAAACACCTGCGCTGTGGCACATTTCCACAAGCTGCGAGATGTTCTCGTCCGTGTCGTTGATAAACGGCAAAATCGGACTCAGCCATACAACAGTTGGAATACCGGCGCTGTGCAGCGTTCTGAGCGCTTTGACACGGGCGCTTGTCGGACATACGGCAGGCTCTATAATGCGGCATAAATCGTCATCGGCAGTGGTGAGCGTCATCTGTAAAACGAATTTTGAACGGTTGTTTATGCTCATCATCAGGTCAAGGTCACGCAGACACAGGTCTGATTTAGTTATAAGTGTTCCACCGAAGCCGTGAGAGTCTATTACTTCAAGTGCTTTTCTTGTAAGTCTTATTTCCTTTTCCAACGGCATATACGGGTCGCACATTGCGCCCATACCTATCATACATTTTTTGCGTTTGTGCCGAAGTGCGGTATCAAGCAGCTCAATAGCGTTTTCTTTGACTTCGATATCCTCAAAGTTTTCTATTCCGTAGCACCTGCTTCTGGAGTCGCAATAAACGCAGCCGTGCTGACACCCACGGTACAGGTTCATTCCGTTCTTTGCGGAGAGTATACCTTTAACCTTAACGTAATGCAATGTTTTTTCCTTTCGTTGCTTATTTTCATTAAACGAGGGACACTCCTTTATGGAATGTCCCTCGGCTTTTTATGCCTTCATGCGCTTCTTGTAGTCTTCCTTGATAGCTTCAAGAGCCTTTGCGTCCTCTTTACGCTTTGCTTTTGCCTGATCCTGAATAGCCTGAACCTCGTCAATACCCGAAACGATGGTCTGCCATGTCTGCTGAAGGGTTTCTATCTTGATGGAAGAATTTGCCGCCATAGCTGCAACCATCTTGGACTGTGCAACAGTGTTCTGGGCGTTTTTGATAAGCAGTTCGTTGGTCTTTTCGTCAAGTGCGTTGAGGCTGTCTGCCTGTATTTTCTGACGCTTGAGCATGATAGCCTGCGCAAGGGACTGCTTGAATACAGGCATTGTAATAATAAACGCAGAATTTATCTTTCTTACAAGATTGAGGTTGGAATATTCCATTGTTTTGAGCATAGGAACAGTCTGGAGTGCAACGTTCTGTGCAACTTTCAGATCCATTACTCTCTGGTCGAGGATTTCACGCATCTGTTCGAGATTGGACAGATCCATACGGATTGTGCCGTTGTCGGGTTCTGCTTCAACCTTTGCCCTGTATTCGGCGATGAAGCCGTCAAGCTCGGTTACTGCCTGCTCGCCTGCCATGATATACTTTACAAGGTCCTGATAATAACCGATGTTTGCGTCGTACATACTGTCAAGCTTCTGGTTAGACTGCTCAATCTCTGTTTCATACTGCTTGAGCTGAACGTAAATCTTGTCGATTTCCTTGCCCATTGTGTCATACTTGTTGAGAATTTTTTCGAGGTTCTTCTTAAGCTTTCCTAAAAATCCGGGCTTATCCTCCAGTTCTTTTACATCGAACTGATCCATTATAGCAGCAAGATTTTTCAGCATTACGCCTGTGTCGTTGATCTGCTGAATGCTCATTGAATTCAGCACCTGATCAGACGCCTGAGAAATCTGCTCTGCAACCTCTGCACCGAACTTTACTATGGTAGAAGAGTCGTTTACATTGATGGTGGATACCAGCTTGTCAATTTCTTCTGTTGTCGCAAGCTGCTGCTTGATTTCATCAGTCTTTACCATAATGTTGAAGTTCTTGGCTTCTTCAAGCTTTGCGTCAAACGCTGCGTCTTTTACTACGCCTGTGGTCATTACTTCAGGCTGTGCTGCTGCCTGCGCCTGTGCCTGAGCTGCTCCCGGTGTAAACTGTAATCCCATAATTTCTTCTCCTTGTTTTCAGTTTTATCTTCTTCCGAACAGCTTTCCGAAAAAACCGCCGTTCTTTTCTTCAGAGGGTATCTTGAATTTCGGAACCTCTGTGTTGTACATATACTGATTGAGCGTATGTTCTTCGAATGCGTCGTTTGTAACATATGACTCAATATTCTTATATCCTGTGGGCGTGTATATCAGCACGTCAAATCCTATCAGACTGCACAGAACCGTGCGGATACATTCTCCCAGTGAGAACTGCTCCTCGATTGTGTCAATATATATGATTTTCGGGATTGTGCGTGTGAAGTCAAACTGCTGGATTATTTTTGTAAGCTCCTTGTCGAGGTTCAATCCGAAGTGCATTACCGCACACATAAGGTTATCCCCCGTAAGCTTTATAAATCCTGATGATATCGTTTCCTGCAATTTGTAAAACAGCATATCCTGTATCCTGTCGGGTAAATAGCTGAAGCGGTTAAGTGTGGAGGCTTTGAGCCGCTCTGAGTCAATCTCGCCGTTTCGGTAGAACTGTCTGTATGCGGATAAGTCCACTGCGGCTTCCTGCTGCTGAGAGCTTTTATCCTTTACTATAAGCACCGTTTCGGGAGTGAGCTTTGAACGCACATCGTCCCAGTACTTATCCATATTGCCTTCTTCAACGCCGCTGATTTTAGCAAAGATATTCGGGACGGATACAAGATTTCCCGCTGTGGAAAATCCCGGGCGGAAGCGTGCTTCCTGTTTCCACAAAATCCCGATTTCTTCAAACGTTGTTTTCAGCGTCACACTCTGCGAATTAGGGAACTGGAAGCTGCGGTAAATTCCCGTATCACCGCCATACAGCATTGTATCAAGGTCACGTTCTGCGGAATATGCAACAGTTGCCATTTTGACTTTCATGGCTTTTGTCGGGTAGCATTCGCTTTCCTTGCTTTGCGGAAGCTGGAAAATCTGCATTCTGCCATTCAGGTTCTTGTCATAAGTCAAATCAAAATTGTTTTTGTTCGGCGTTATGTAAATAACGTCAAATCCGCATTTTGACATAAAATGCAAAAACAGCAGTTCCGATTGCGATATGTCGCCGTAATACAAGATAACGGGAATATCTTCGTACTGCACAGAATATTTTCTTGCCTGTGTGCAGCGGTAAAGCCACGTTATGAATTTCGTGCCGTAGTTGTAGACAAGAGTCTGATTGCCCGTGTTAAGCTCCGAGAGTATTTCACGCAGAGTACGCTGTGCAAGAGCAGTGCGTGTGCGGTCGCCGTTGAGCTTAATCAGCATTGCCAGAGCGTCTATCATATCTTCCGTTGAAGTTCTGGTGACTGCGCCAAGTGCCTTGACTTCTTCGGCATTGGGATTATCAAGCGTTTTTTCGATAAATATAAGCTGCTTTTTAAGTCCGCCGAAGCTCTCCTTGAACTTTATCAGCATATTCGTGTAAACCGCTTCATCATCATATCCTATCAATGCCGCACAGTAAACAGGAATTTCACCGTCTTCGGAGTATACGCCGCCGTTTGCCGCAACACGGGATTTTCTGTCCTTAAGAAAATCCTCGAATATTCCCGCAGCAGTTGTATCAAGCCATGTAACGATGTTCTGCACACGCTCGGCTTCAGCACGCATTTCCGACAGTTTTGCTTCACGGGAGAGGTCGATTTTGCTGAAATCTATCTGCAGGGGAGAAGTGCTGCTTCCGCCCTTTATCGTTACCATATCGCTGAATGCTAGTTTAGAAAAGTCTGCGTCCAATCCATAGCTTACAAGCGTTATCTTTACTCCTGCTGCATTCATCATACACAGGAAATACAGTTCACGCAGCGTAGGCGAACCTATATACACAAGGAGCGCAGGACGCTTTTTCAGATATTTTATAAGCCAGCACAGCAGCACGAAATAAGTGTTTTTCTTGTTTACGCCGCAGTCTGAAATAGCTTTTGCCATTATTTCAGAGAGTTTTTTGCTGTCGGCAGGAATATTCGCGTCACGCAGCCACATATCTAGCGAATGCTGAATATCAGCTGCGTTTTCAAAGCTTGACGCTGTGTACGCTGCGGCTGCTGTTATTTCATCTGTTGCAGCGGCAGGAAGTTTTTCCTTGAAAAACAGACCGCCTTTGCTTGCTGCTGCAAACTGTTCTATCAGCAAGCTGCGAAAGCTGTCGGGATTATCGTATCCGACATATCTCACAAATTCCTGTGACATTTCTTTGCCCTCATTCCTTTGACTTTAATTATTATACTACTTCAAGACCGTAACTGTTGCACAGCCTTGCCATACCGTCCGAAAATCCTTGTCCGACGGCGGAAATTTTCCATTCACCTTTGTATCGGTAAAATTCCATTGCAACAACTGTTGTTTCTGTGGATAGTGCGTCCATCGGAAAACTTATACGTTCCTGCGTGTCACGCAGCTTTATTGCAGGATTTTTTACCTGAGAGAAATTTTTTGTGCTGTCGCCTGCGTAGATTGAATACGCAAGAACTATCTTGTTGGTGCGGTAGTCCGCATTCGCAAGATTGATTTCAATGCGTCCGTCCTGCGGAAAATATACTGCATCTCCGCTCGGAGAACGTTCGTTTCCGAAGAATATAAGCCCTTGATCATCAGGTACTTTTCCGTTTTCGTCAACAAGAAAGACATATGGGTCAATCTCCCAGCCGTAAGGCACGTCACCCGTGAAATACACCGAGAATTTGCCGCTTGTATACTGTGAAGCCGCAACTCTTTGTCCACGCTGCATCACGAGTCTTTCGATGCTTGGCGATGATGCGGCAGGCTGCTGAACTGCGGTGCGTATCGGCTTGATTGAAACGCTGCGCCGTGGCGGAGCAAATTCAAGCTTTTTGTTTACAGGTGAGATAGCAGCCGACGGTGTTCCCGTAAGGTAAACCCTGTGCGTGAACGTTCCTTTGAAAAGCACGTCCGTATACAACAACGTCTGCGCCGATATGTTAGACACGGTTATTGTAAGCGCATTTTCACCAATTTCAAGCACATTTGTTGAAAATTTCACGTCACGGGCATTGCATATTATTTCGGTGCGTTCGTATGCGTCAACACGCAGCGTGAATGTGTTGGTTTCTTCAGCTGCAAATTCTCCGAGTTCAAGCGTCCGTGGGATTACAAAATTCCCGTCCGCCGCTCCAAACCCCGATACTCCGCCAAAAATCTCTACGTTCCTTACCGAACACGGAAAATCGCTCGATATTGCTGTATCTGCGTCAGCGTTTCCGGTGAGTTCAATGCGGAGATTTTCAAGGGTCACTCCGGACGTTCTCACGTCAACAACTGCGCCCCGCATACCCCACAGCGTAGTGCCGCTGCCGACAATATAAAGCGGTTTGTTGATGATAACAGGACCTTCAAATTCGCCTGATGGCAGAGTAAGCACCGAACCTGCGGCGGCTCTGCCGATTATATCGTTTATGTTCTCAGCCAAAGCCGTTCACCTCGTTTTTTTATAATCTGCAAATGCTCATTAACGCTCCAATCCGCTCTGCGGCAGAGGCAGAGCGGATATTATCGCTTTATACGTTTACTCCGTATGTTCTGCACAGTGCCTCAAGTCCGCCCTGATATCCTGCAGCCACTGCATTGAATTTCCAGTCGCCGTTGTAGCGGTAGATCTCGCATACAACAAGTGCGGTTTCGATTGAGAACTCCTCAACGAGGTCGAAGCGGAGAACTTCCTCGCCGCCCTTATCATCGGGGGTGTCAATTTTTACAACACGAACGTAGGAGTTGGATACTTGTCCGAAATTCTGATTTTTCTGTACAGCGTCAAAGATTGTTACAGTAACCGCAATCTTTTCGATTTCCGCAGGAATTTTGGAAAAGTCGATGATTATTGCTTCATCATCACCGTCACCCTCGCCTGTGCGGTTATCGCCTGTGTGAACTACTGCACCGTTTCTGGCAGAGAGATTGTTATAGAAAATAAAGTCCTCATCACGCAGAACTTTGCCGTTTGCACCCAAAAGGAAAACGCAGGCGTCAAGGTCGAAATCCTGACCGCCGTCATAGCGGTTTATATCCCAGCCAAGACCAATTCTTGCCATTGTAACCGATTTGTCAAGCGAAACACGCTGACCCTTAGAAAGATTAACTGCCATAATAAATTCCTCCTGAATATTTTTTTAAACAGACGCAGCGAAAAACTGCGTCTGTCTTTTTCTTTAGCAAAGCAACAAAATCAGCAGCTTATGCTTTCTTTAATTACTTCTTGCCTGCGACCGTTACAGCTTTTCTGATGAGGTCGACAGGGATAATGGATATTGCCAGTACCAGAACTACAAGCCACTCGGTAAGATTAAGACCGTGGCAGCCGAGAATATCGCCGATTGCGGGAACTGCAAGTCCTATATAAGTCATTGCTATCTGAACCAGTGCGATTATGCCGAACACTGTAAGAAATCCCTTATTCTTGGAAAGATTGTCGAACAGATTGAGCTTTTCGGTTCTTGCATTGAAGCTGTTGAATACGGCAATGAAGATAAAGAATGCAAAGTACGCTGTTGTAAGGTACATATGACTGTCGCCTTCAATTGTGCCCGGCCTAATGAAGCCCCAGCTTTCGAGCATGGTAGAACCGTCAGCATTTACAAACTTCTGACCGAACAGCAGCATAACGAGCGACAATACGAACGTCCACGCTGCGCCTACAATGATTTCGCCCATCATCTTCTTGCTTATGATAGGTTCGGTTCTCTTCTTCGGCTTTTCGGACATATAACGTGCGAGTGCAGGCTCTCCGCCGAATGCAAGTGCTGCGAGCGTATCCATTACGAGGTTTACCCACAAAATCTGGATTACGTTAAGCGGTGAGTTGAGGTCGAGCAGCGGACAGATAAACGAAACAAGAACTGCCGCAACGTTGATTGTAAGCTGGAAAATAATGAACTTTCTGATAGAATTGAAAATCGTTCTGCCGTAAAGGATAGCCTTATCAATAGAATTGAAGTTGTCGTCCAGAATAACGATATCGGACGCTTCCTTTGCGACTTCTGTACCGCCGCCCATTGCAAAGCCGACATCGGCTTTCTTGAGGGCAGGGGAGTCGTTTACGCCGTCACCCGTCATACCTGCAACAAGGTCCAACTCCTGTGCAAGGCGAACCAGTCGGCTCTTGTCGGTCGGGAGCGCTCTTGCGATAACACGGATATCCTTGATTTTTGCCTTGATTTCGTCATCGGACATTTTTGCAAGCTCATCGGAGGTAAGCATAAGGTTTGTTTTCTCGTCGTCGATAAGCCCTGCTTCCTTTGCTATTGCAACGGCTGTTTCACGGCGGTCGCCTGTAATCATTACTACTTGAACGCCTGCGCCCTTAACTTCTCTTATTGCGGTTACGGATTCGGGACGAACCTCGTCTCGGATACCGATACAGCCGACCAGAGTCCAGTTGTTTCCATCGGGGAGAGCGTCCTCTCCGAGTGCGTCCTCGCTTGTTGCTACGGCAAGCACACGGATTGCACGGTTTGCAAGCTCGTCAATCTTCGCATTGAGAGCCTTCATATCAAACGGCTTCTTTTCGCCGTTCTTGTCGTAATAGTGGGAGCATCTCTGCAAAATCTTTTCGGGTGCGCCCTTGATAAGCGACAATTCGTATTCGCCGTCAATCTGTGTTGCGGAATACTTGTTGGTGGAGTTGAACGGAATGTTTCCTACTGCGATAACGTCAGCGCTGCACGCATTATCGACAGCGTATCCGAGAATTGCACGCTCAGTAGCGTTGCCGCCGATAACCTTTCTGTCCTTTCCTTCGCCGCTGATGATCGAAAGTGTGTTCTTGTGAATAGACAGCGACAGGATATCCTTAAGTTTGCCGTCTATATCGTTCATGGTCTTATATTCGTTTACTGCGCCGTCAATGAAGTTGATGGCTTCGAGCTTGCCCTTGGTGATTGTACCCGTCTTATCGGAGAACAGAATGTTCAGCGAACCTGCGGTTTCAATACCTGCTACCTTGCGGACAAGTACGTTATCCTTGAGCATCTTGCCCATATTCTGAGCGGATACAATAGCAATCATCAAAGGAAGTCCCTCGGGAACAGCCATAACGATGATAATAACTGCAAGCATTACTGCCTGAATAACTGTTTTGAGCAGTGCTGCCCACTGGAACACGCCGCCTGCCATTACAAATTCAGCAGGGTTGAAGCCTGTATCAATGAACAATTCCTTGAAGAGCATTGCAACTGCAATTGCAATACCGCCGATGTAGCCGAATTTGGAAATTCCGTTTGCAAGATTTCCGAGCTTGACCTTAAGAGGAGTTTCACGGTCGTCATCTGTCTGAAGTTCAGACGCAATCTTTCCGTAAACGGACTTGTCGCCGACAACGGTAACTTGCATTACAGCATTGCCCGAACATACGACTGCGCCGCGGAATACTTTATGCTCGTTGTCAAAGTTGATGTTTTCATCTGTGTCGGTCCAGCCATCGGAAATGGCGGTTTTCTTTGCTTCACGGCTCTCACCGTTAAGCACGGACTGGTCAACCTTGATGTCGCCGTCAACAATAATTCCGTCAGCAGGGATCTTATCGCCCGACTGAAGCAGAATTGCGTCGCCTACTACGATATCGTTGATTGCAACTTCGCTGATAACGTTGTTGCGGTAGGTCTTGACCATAATGCGTGAAGCCTCTTCCTGAAGCTTCTGGAATGCATTTTCGTTATTGTATTCCGAAATTGTTGAAACGAGTGTTGCAAGGAGAATTGCAATGAGAATGCCAAGCGGTTCGTACCATTCAGGTGCGCCCTCAGTGATAACGCCTACAAGTCCCAGTATCCACAGCAGCACGTTTACTCCAAGTGCTACGAGGAGAATTTTAATCATAGGGTCGCCGAGGTTGCCTTTGAGTTTGTCCCAGAATGTTTCGGTTGCCTGCTGGGTCATTGAGTTGTCGCCGTATTTCTGTTTGCTTTCAGCGACTTGCTGGTCTGTAAGTCCGAATTGTTTCATTTTGTTTCCTTTCGTTTTTAGTGTTTTGTTTTCTTGATTTGTTGGATATCTTCGGTGTGGTGTAGTGTTTTCACAGAAGAATTCCGATATTTATATCAAAAACCTTTCGGTTTGATATCTGAGTTTGGGTCAGGTGATTTTGACCTCGCATATCAATCCATTATCTTTATCTGACATTTTAAATCTGGCATTATCTTCAAGCGCCACCGAACGTCCCTTTGGGATAAGTGCGCCTGTCGGCGACAGCATTCCTTCAGCTTTGTTGTTTACCAGTTCAAGAATGCCGTTATGCCTGCGGATAAACGCTCTGATTTCGTTCCAGTCGGCTTTTTCGTCGTTATGAATGTTACTGAAAAAGTGCCAGTCGAAAAGCAGCAGATTTTCGTATGCGATAAGCTCCGAACTGTTGCGGTAAACGCCCTTTTTTCCACGGAGCTCGCTTTTGAAGCACAGTTTCGTAATGTGCGTTGCAGCTCTTGTACCGCAGTACGGGCAGATGGGATTGTTTTCATCTCGAATGATGAAGTATTTCTTTTCACATTCGGGATTAGCGCACGGATACAGCTTATCCCACGCTTTGAGAAGCTCGGTTTCCCATTCCATAGCGGTGGGACGTTCTGCGGGATTGTGCAGTCCGTCAACGAACGCACGGATAAACAACCGCTCCAGACCTTTTGAAAGACTTTGTATTGTTACATTAAGGTCGGGCGGACGATTTGACGTATCATCGGGGTTTTCAATGAATGTCGCCATACTGCCCATTGCAAGGAAGTCGTCTTCCTCTGCGCTGTCTGCACTGTAAATCTTCGGTCCTATCAACGGGTGACGGCAGAAAAGATATTCATAAATCAGCACGGGCAATGCGTGCAGGTCTGTCTGCGTACACGGCAGCGCACGTCTTTGATCGCCGTAGTCCATACCCATAGTAGCAAGTACTTCGGGAGCAATATAACCCCTTGTGCCTACGACTTCGGGAGCGTATTTGTTGGGGACGACAAGGCTGTCGATGTCGATTACGACAGCTGTTCCTGTTTTCGGGTCGATAAGGACGTTATTGCACGACAGGTCGGAATGCGCAAGACCTGCCTGATGCATTCGCCTTACCGCGCGGGAAAGTCCTATCGCAATGCTGAGCATTGTGCGGAAGTCGCCTCGCTCAAGCGGTTCAAGGTATTTTCGGTTGCGTCCCGTAAACCAGTTGGATTTTTTATCCTTACCTTTGAGGTTAAGTACGCTTGAAGCGCCATCTCCAAAGAAAAAGTTCTGCGGATAGGTGGGGCAGACTATGCCGAACTGCGGCTGCTTTATTATCGCAACAGGCCAGCAGAAGCGTTTGCGGAAGTATTCGGCGGTCTTTTCGGTGTTGCCCAATGCGCCGCCGTCTTTTTCGGAAATTGTAGGATTATAAATCCCCGTTATAGTGCGTATTCTATCCTGCAATCCGGGATTTTCTCCTGCACGGGGGTCGTTGAAAAACTGCACGGCAAACCGCCTGTCGGGAGTGAAGAACGTGTGCTTCATACCTCCTCTCGGAGCGTTTGCGTCATACACATATTGAATTGTAGCGCCGCTTTCAAGCACGGCGGTCATTATCGTTCCGCTCTGCATTTTTCAAATCCTTTTTATTCGTTTTGTAAAAAATCGGAAAAACGTATTATAACAAGGCTGCGGTCGTCAAAGCTGCCTCGTTCGTTATAATTATCCAGCCATACACGCAGCCGTTCTTCGGGAGTATCGCCGATATTCATTCTAAACGCTTCAAGCGAGTGGCAGTACAATGCTTTTCGTTTGTCCCAGAGCGAGTTTACAGAGTCTGCCGAGTTGTCTGACAAAAGCTGCTTTGCATACTGCAACGCAACGCTCTGTCTGCTCATCGACACCGAACGGAAGCGTATCGGAGCAGGATCCTCGCCGCAATACTTGTTTTCGGGAATTTCATCAAAAGGAATTATCCCGTTCAGGCACAGATCGAGATACAGCCGCTTCATCATCGGAACATTCGGAAAATAGTCGTCCGCTACTCCGTCCGACATCAGCATAATCACGTCGGAACCGCCACGGGAAATGCGTGTTTTGCCGCTGATAATATCGGGTTTTGTGTTCTTTTCGGATAAAAAGTCCGTTTCACCCGAAAACTTTCCGCTGTCTGCCTCTCCCAGAAGCCGCAGACAGTCGCCTGAGTCTTTTCTGCTGTTAATTGCACAGACGCAGCCATCGCCTATCTGAACGCACGCCATAAACGTCTGACGTGTGCCGTCTATCGTAAGAGGCACAGCCACTGCCGCAAGGAATGTTGCTGAAAAATCAGAAAGCACAGGTTTTCTGCCGAGCGCATTTTCGTATTTTTCATCGTCTGCAAGTTCGGCTGCTTTTTCTGTCTGAGCCTTCAGCGCAGTGCGTGCGGACTCCTGAACCAGCGGTGCGATTTTTCCGCACGCCGTCATAAAGTCGGCACTCGCAAGGTCTGCTGCAAGTTGTTCTTTCAAGTCTGCGTTTTCAGCAAACAGCAGCGTCAGCTTGGATTTCAGAAAAGCGGCTGCACTTTCGCAGCTTACCCGTGAGCCTATCCTCGAAAGCGGCTTTGAGCCTGCGCCGTCGCAGACAACTGCAATAACTGCGTCATCGGCAGTCGTGACTTCAAAGAAATCATCGCAATTTGTGCCTTCGTGCTTGTGCTTCTTTCCTCGGACACGAGCGCCAAGCACTTCGCCGAACGGCAGTTCAAGACGCTTTTCGTGGCTTTCGGAGTGCATTTCCGTGCCGTTGTCAATGATTTCCTTGTATTGCCATACGCCTTCGGTATGCGCCATTACTTCTCTGTCGGAAAGCGGTTTTTCGGGCTGTTCAGACTGCTCAGACTTTTCCTGTGACGTTTCGGCGAGCTGTTCTTCAGCTGCTGTATCGGCAGCCGCATTTTCTGATGACTCGTCTTCCTTTACAGGCACGGGTTCTGCCTTTGTAAGCAACACTTTCTTTTCCGCTTTTGGCGGAGAAATAAGCTCTGTAATACACTCTGAAAGCTGTCCTTCGCTCTTATCCATTTCATTTGTTAAATCGGTGTTATCCATCTGATACTCCTGATTGTATCGGTTGTCTTAAGGTACAATAACAAATCCCTGAGGCGGTGGGGGAAGCTGTATGGCTTCTCCGGGCTTTGCGTCGATGCTCTTGGAAGAAGCCTTTATCGAGCTTGACACCCACGCAAAGAACTGCGCCATGTCGCCTGCTGTGAGGTTGTTCATCATAAGCACATTATTGGTGATTTTTTTGAGAGTATTCGCATTTGCGTTCGCTCCTGCGCCGCAGGCTATGATGTTGCCGATGGATACCTTACGGACTGCTTCAATTCCCTCGTCGATGTTGTCGGTAGGCGCACCGTCTGTCATAAGGAATACAAGCGGTTTCCAGTCGCCTTTTTGTGTGGCGGTAGAGGTACGCACTTCCTTTTCAACGCACTGAGCCAGCACTTTAAGAGAAGCTCCCAGAGCGGTAGGTCCGCCTGCCTGTATCTGTGGTTCTTTAAATAGCATAAGCTCTGTAAGCGGTGAAATCTGTCTTGCGGAGCTGTCAAAAGTTATAATAGAAAGAAACGCTGTTTCAAGAGCCTGAGGGTCGCCTTTAAGTTCTGAAATCAGAGTTTTAATTCCTTGTTTTACTGCTTCTATCGGTTCTCCTGCCATAGAGCCGCTGCAGTCCAGCAGCAGGTATACAGGAAGCCGTCTGATATAATCGGACATTTTTTGTTCCTCCGTATAATTGAAAAAACTTCGCTAATCTTAGTTTAATCAGCGATTTAGTGTGCGAACATAACATTTCAATTTATATTATAACTCACATTTCAAATATTGTCAAGAGCTTTACCAAAAAAACGTACAAAGCCTTATGGGAAGAGCGTTTGTTTTGCAACATTTGTGACCTAACAGCGCAATTTCTTTGCCAAATTTTAGCCATTGGTAAAAAATTCCTTGAAATTAAGGTTGGATTATGATATAATAACTTTTAGCGTGCTGAAAATTTTATTTGTTTATTTTGATTTTTATAACTTAGGCAAGATGTCCCCAAGCCTGCGAACCGAACTTCGTAGTGCTGAAC
>CAZTRH010000053.1:0-13858 GCA_964616605.1 uncultured Ruminococcus sp. | reverse complement strand
CGCCAAGGGTGATTGTATTCTTAACAACATTGGAAAACCACTTTCCTCCAAGAAAGAAGTTCAGAAATCCCGGACCTGCAACTTCGATTTTATCGAAACTCGTTCCCTCCAGAACAGCATTTTCCACAATCAGCGAAGCCAATGCTCTGGGGTTTGTTTTCAATGCTTTTGCGCTGACAAGAGCAACGTTTGCGGAAAAATCTCCGTGCGCACTATCCTGCGGAATTGTAATCTGAAAAGACGGAAGCGGTTCAGCAGGTATTTTACTGTCTGTTACAAGAATGCCCAAAGCGGACATAATTATCTCACGAATTTCACTTTTAGCATCGTTTACAGCATTATAGTACATGATGTCATATCCTTTTCTTCAGTTCTTATTACACGGATAAAACCGTGCAAAATATTATTTTCACATTTTCACCTTTATAGTGATTTCATTTTCGGACATAAGTCCTGCGTTCACGTCAACGGAATATTTAAGACTGATTTCACCGCCGTCCGAAGTCAGATTTTGTCTGAAAACAGACGTAGTAATCCCAACCATGCAGCTGCCAAATTCCGTTCCGTAATGGCAATAGTGCCTTACACCATTCTCAAAAATAAGACCTGTAAAATTCTTCCCTGTTCGGGTCATAGTCAGAATGTTATCGTCAACCTTAAGCTGAGCGTGACTTCCCTCATATCCCGTAGCCTCGCTCTCATCGTAATCTATATAGTACGAACCTTTATGAAAACGAAATTCGCCGCGGGTAAAAAGCTCGCTTTCATCGGTTACACCATCTGTTGTCTGTTTCACTTTCAGCCTTATCGAACAATTTTCCATTTACAAAAACTCCCGTTAATTTTCTCCGCCACGCTCCAGCGCAAGCTGAATAAGCCTGTCAAGCAGATCGGAATAGGATATTCCCATATTCTCCATAAGTTTGGGATACATACTTATTGAAGTAAAACCTGGGATAGTATTGATTTCATTCAGAATGATATCATCATCGTTTACAAAGAAATCAACTCTTGAAAAACCGCCGCAGCCGCAGGCTATGTATGCCTTTTTCGCAATCTCACGAAGTTTATCCATCTGTTCCTCAGAGATTTTTGCAGGGATATCAAGCACCGATGTTCCCAGCTTATATTTAGCGTCATAATCGTAAAATTCTTCAGCGGGAGTAATCTGTCCGGGAACAGACGCTATAAGCTCCGTTCCATTTCCAAGAACCGCACACTCAACTTCCTTGCCAATAACCTCGTGTTCCACAATAACCTTGTGACCGTGCGCAAAAGCTACTTTCAGTCCCTCTTTCAGTGCTTCACGCTCCAAAGCACGGGAAACACCCACGCTTGAACCTGCGCTTGCAGGCTTTACATAAAGCGGATAACCGAGCTGTTTTTCAATTTTCTCACACACGTTATCCATATCATCAAGCGAGCTGCGTGTAACGACGCTATACCTTGCTGTCTTTATACCTGCGCTGTCAAGAACAGTATGAGTAAGCGCTTTATCCATACAAACAGCCGAACCTGTCATATCGCAGCCAACAAACGGAATACCGCTCAACTGGCATAAACCCTGAACACTGCCGTCCTCGCCGTTTGCGCCGTGAAGCACAGGAAAAACAACGTCAACCTTGCGAACGTATGACGCACCGTCATTTCCAAGAATAACAATTCCCTGATGAACGCTGTCAGGGCTGAGAATAGCAGTACAGCAGTCAGGGTTATTTTCCCATTCGCCTGTCTTTATATCCTCATATTCACCCGGGTAATACAGCCAATGCCCTTTTTTCGTAATACCGACGCACAGGATATCATATTTATCCTGTGGAATATGCGTAAGAACAGAGTAAGCCGAAAGCAGCGAAATCTCATGTTCACTGGACGCTCCACCGAAAAGCACAGCGATTTTCTGTTTAGACATACCGATTACCTCCAAAACTTCTGAGAACAATTTTCATTAGACTGCGCCGCAGCAACATTTTCACAAAAAGAGCGCAAACGAAAATCCAGGATACAATTTATCAACAACTGTAAGCATAATATAATTTTATTATACCATATTTATGCAGGATTTTCAAGAGCAATCCAAAATAAACACCATATACTTGAAATAATTGTTTGACAAAAAATGCAAATTCATCAAATATCACAAAAAACTTCGTGAATTTGACTAAATTCACGAAGTTTCTGAAAAGCGCTTATTTACCGAGAACGCTCTTTACAACCTGAGTGATATTTTCAGCTGACAAGCCAAATTCCTTAAGGAGCGGCTTTGCTGCACCACTGTGACCGAACACATCGTTCACACCGATTTTAATTACAGGAACAGGACATTCCTCAAGAACAACATCACCGACAGCTGAGCCAAGACCGCCAATAACGCTGTGTTCCTCAACAGTAACGATTTTTCCCGTTTCTTTTGCAGCCTTGATGATGATATCACGGTCAATCGGCTTTATGGTATGGATATTGATAATTCTGGCATCAATTCCCATCGCAGCAAGAGCCTTTCCTGCCTCAACAGCCTCTGCAACCATAAGACCTGTTGCAATCACGGTAATATCCTTACCGTCTTTCATGGTAACGCCCTTGCCAAGCTCAAATTTGTAAGTACTTTCATCATTGAAAACAGGAACTGCAAGACGACCAAATCTGAGATAAGTCGGGCCCTCAAAATCAGCCATCGCAAGAACAGCAGCCTTTGCTTCGACATAATCCGCAGGATTTATAATAGTCATACCCGGCAGCGCACGCATAAGAGCAATATCCTCGTTACACTGGTGAGTTGCGCCGTCCTCGCCGACTGAAATACCGGCATGAGTTGCACCGATTTTTACATTAAGATGCGGATACGCAATAGAATTACGGATAATCTCAAACGCTCTGCCTGCTGCAAACATAGCGAAGCTGCTTGCAAAAACAAGTTTTCCTGTTGAAGCGATACCTGCCGCAACACCCATCATATTAGATTCTGCAATGCCACAGTTAAAATGCTTTTCGGGAAACTTCTTTCTGAAAATGCTTGTTTTGGTAGCAGCAGAAAGGTCAGCGTCAAGAACAACAAGGTCAGGGCGAACCTCTGCAAGTGCGCACAAACCGTCACCATATCCCTCGCGAGTTGCTTTAGTTACAATATCTGCCATATCCTTATCCCCCTTAACCTTCAAGCTTTGCAAGGATATTATTCAAATCGTCCATTGCAACTTTATATTCTTCATCGTTAGGTGCTTTTCCGTGCCAATCCACGGCATTTTCCATAAACGAAACGCCTCTGCCCTTTAATGTACGCAGTATAATTACAGTAGGCTTTTCAAGAACTGTTTCAGCCTCATTGAAAGCCTTTTCAATACGATTGAAGTCGTGACCGTCTATATTGATAACGTGCCAGCCGAATGCTTCAAACTTGTCATCAATCGGATACGGCGACATAACTTCGGAAACCTTGCCGTCAATCTGGAGATTGTTGTTATCCACAATCGCAACAAGATTATCAAGCTTGTAGTGTGCTGCAAACATCGCTGCTTCCCACACTTCGCCCTCTTCAATTTCTCCGTCGCCAAGAACTGTATACACTCTGTACGGGTCGCAGGAAATCTTTGCCGACAACGCCATACCACACGCAGCAGATATTCCCTGTCCAAGCGAACCTGTGCTTGCGTCAATACCCGGGATTTTATTTATATCGGGGTGTCCCTGAAGGTATGAATCAATCTTTCTGAGCGTTTTCAGATCCTCAGCAGGGAAAAATCCACGCAGTGCAAGTACCGAATAAAGCGCAGGCGCAGAATGTCCCTTAGAAAGCACCATTCTGTCACGATTGGGGTCCTTCGGATTTTTTGGGTCAACGTTCATACGGTGCATATAAAGGTAGGTCAGCACGTCAGCGCATGACAACGAACCTCCTGGGTGTCCTGCCTTTGCACTATGCACACCCTCGATAATGCCCATACGCACCTTTGTAGCAGCTATTTCAAGCTCTTTTACAAGTTTAGCGTCCATTCTAAGTCCTCCTGTATTAAAATTGCTTTCGCAATTATGTTCAAAGTAATTTACGCAGTCAATTCTCATCAATCGTCTTTTGAAGATAATCCTCCATAATTCATTGATTATCATCATTGCAAATATTGCATCACATTTTTTCGATATAATCAATTATTTCGGATATTGCTCCACTGTTATTATCGCAGACAATTACATCTGCTGCGTCTTTCACGCAAGGCTGAGCAGATCCCACAGCAAAACCAAGCTGCGCTTTGCTTATCATAGCAACATCGTTCATATAGTCGCCCGCTGCTACTGTAAAACGCCCCTCAGCTCCCAGAATACGGATTAACTCTGCAAATCCCCGCGATTTATCTATCCCAAGCGGCAGACATTCAAGAAAATGAGGTCCTGACCTTACCCAATTTACGCCGCCAAAATCTCCGTTTCTCACAAACTGTTCGACTTTATCAAGCTTTTCGGGTTCGTCAGCAAACAAGAATTTCAGCCAACCGCTTTTCGGTAAATCAGAAATATCCCGAAACTCAGCTTTCACCTGTTCCCAGTCAAGGTGCATCTGCTCCGTTTTATTAAGGTATGGCACAACAACGCTCTGTTCACAAAGCACCTCAGCACCAATATCAGGAAAATGCTCTCCCACAATTCTTACATAATCGTAAACATCGGGAGAAATTTCGCACTTCCACAAAAACTTGTCCGTTTTAAAATCAAACACACCGGCGCCATTAAACAAAACCGCAGGTACTTCAAGCGCAAGTTCGTCTGCCACACGCTTTGTCATAGCATAGCTTCTGCCGGTCGCAAGCGTGAACAGACCTCCGCCTTTTCTGAACCTCTCAATAGCCGCCAGATCCTTATCAAGAATTTTCTTCTCGTCCGTAAGCAGCGTCCCGTCAAGGTCAGTCATTATAATTACTTTTCCAAAATCCATTGTTTACTTCTCAAGCTCCCTCAGGAATTTTTTGAAATAATCGGGAAGTTCACTTGTAAACTCCATATACTCCCCGCTTCTAGGGTGGACAAACCCAACCTTTATTGCGTGCAGGCACTGTCCGCAAAGCCACTTTGGCTTGCCATTGCCATAGACCTCGTCACCTGCAACAGCGTGTCCGATATACGACATATGAACACGGATCTGATGAGTCCTTCCTGTTTCCAGCTGCACAGAAAGGTGTGTATATCCTGCATAATTCCGAATAACGGAGTAGTGTGTAACCGCTTCCCTTGCTCCTGTTGTGCCATTTGGATACACAGCCATACGCTTGCGGTCAGTCTTATGACGAGCGATAGCAGCGTTTACAGTGCCATTTTCCTTTATACAGCCGCATACAATCGTCTGATACTCACGAGTGAACGAATGTTCTTTTATCTGCTCTGACAAAGCAATATGTGCAAAATCATTCTTTGCAACAATAAGCAAACCACTTGTATCTTTATCAATTCTGTGAACAATTCCGGGGCGGATTTCTCCGTTAATTCCCGACAGCCTGTCGCCGCAGTGATACATAAGCGCATTCACCAGAGTTCCCGAACAGTGTCCTGCCGCAGGGTGAACAACCATTCCCTTTGGTTTGTTCACTACAAGCAAATCATCATCTTCATAAACGATTTCAAGGGGAATACATTCAGGAAGAATATCAACACTGTGCGGCTGCGGAACATCAATCACAACCAGCGCACCGCCAACAACAGTCGCATTCTTCTTAGGCACAGCACCATCAATAGTTATATTACCGCTTTCAATAAGTTTTACAGCGGCACTTCTCGAAAGCTCTGTGTTTTCAGAAATAATTTTGTCAATTCTGCCCTCACAGCTGACTTCAAATTCAATTCTTTCCGTCATTTTCTTGTCCGAATAAACCTTCAACACCATCTGCTGCCTTTTTACGTTTCCGCTCAAGAACTTCGTCCCTGATTACCGAAAAGATAATCAATCCTGCTCCACACACGGCGCAGATATCAGCGAAATTAAATATCGGGAAATTTATCAGTCTGAAATCAATAAAATCAATAACAAGTCCGCCATTGAAAATACGATCTATCAGATTGCCGATGCCGCCGCCTAACAGCAAAGTTGCAGCGCAGATACGCAGTTTGCTTTTAATCTTGCGGAAAACAATAACATACAGCAAAGCAAGTATTACAGCGGAAGTAAACACAATAAGCATTATTCTCCGCCCCGAAAACCCACTGAAAGCCGCACCGTCATTAAGACAGTAATAAAGATTAAGGACCTGAGTATCACCGAATTTAATCAGATGAATAGTGTCGTTTAAATTCATATTGGCTGTTACCAGCCATTTTGTTAATCTGTCAACAGCAACAAGCGCTGCCGCAGCCAACAGCCATAAATAATACAATGGAAGCCTCTTTTCATTGTTCTGCATTTCTATATAAACCGCACAATCCTGTCATTAAGAGCATTAAATATGCGGTCTGATAAGCCTTAAAATAGGGAAGGAGAAAAACTCCCTCCCTTTTTATAAACGATTATTCCTCAAATTCAAGAGTAACAACATCAGCGCAGCGCTTGCAAAGTGTGGGATATTTGCTGTTAAGTCCGACTGTATCGTCAAACTTCCAACAGCGAGGACAAGCCTCTCCCGACTTCTTTGCAACAGTAACAGAGCATACGCTGCCCTTGTAACTGCCATCTCCGCCAATATTAACAATAGCCTTTGAAACAATGCAAGCGTCAGCAAGCTCATTCTCAAGAGCCTTTACACTCTCGTCAGTTGTAAACACAGTAACTTCAGCTTCAAGCGGCTTTCCAATAAGCTTTTCAGCACGCTTTTCCTCAAGAGCTGCAAGGACGTCGTCACGGATAGCGTGAACCTTACTCCACTTCTCTTCATCACAGACAGCGCCTGTCTTTTCAGGCATTTGATTGAATACAACACCGCGCAGATCGTCAGTCTTTCTATGCGGCATATAGCCCCAGATTTCATCAGCGGTAAACGAAAGAATAGGTGCTACAAGACGTACAAGTGCGTCAAGAATGATATACATTGTCGTCTGAACGGACTTACGAGCATGTGACTTCTTGCCATCACAGTACAGAGTATCCTTAACAACGTCAAGATAGAAGTTCGACATATCAACAACGCAGAAGCTGATAAGAGCATGATACGCAAGGTAATAATCCATAGCTTCGTATGCGTTCTTCACCTTGTCAATAACCTCATCAAGACGTGCAAGCGCCCATCTGTCAATATCACGAAGTTCAGAAAGCTCAACCATCTCTGTATCGGGGTCAAAATCCTTTCCGTCACAGAGATTTCCAAGGATATAGCGAGCAGTATTGCGGATTTTTCGATAACTTTCCGAAAGCTGCTTTAACATATCCTTTGAAACACGGATATCAGCATGATAATCAAGTGACGCAACCCAAAGACGCAATACATCTGCTCCGAAATCCTTGATTACTTCTTCGGGAACTATTACATTGCCCTTTGACTTGTGCATCTGCTGTCCGTTTCCGTCAACAACCCAACCGTGTGTACATACAGCCTTATATGGTGCTCTGCCATTTGTTGCAACAGAAGTGAGCAGGCTCGACTGGAACCAGCCTCTGTACTGATCACAGCCTTCAAGGTACAAATCCGCGGGCGATGAAAGTTCGGGACGCTCCTCAAGTACAGCTGCGTGTGTACAGCCACTGTCGAACCACACATCGAAAATATCCATTTCCTTGCGGAACTTATTGCAGCCGCATTCGCACTTGACTTCAGCAGGAATGAACTCAGACGCTTCCTTTGCATACCATGCGTCGGAAGTTTCCTTACGGAACAAATCAGAAATAGCCTTAATCGAAGTATCATTGATAACAGGCTTTCCGCATTCCTCACAGTACAAAATCGGAATAGGCACACCCCATCTTCTCTGACGAGAAATGCACCAGTCAGAACGCATATTAACCATATTCTTAATGCGTTCCTCTCCCCATTCGGGAATCCACTTGACTTCTTCTATAGCCTTTATTGTTTCAGGCTTAAACATATCAACGTTGCAGAACCACTGATCGGTTGCGCGATAGATAATCGGCTCATGGCAGCGCCAGCAGTGAGGATACGGGTGAACAATTTTCTGCATAGCCAGAAGTGTGTTATCAGCTTCAAGACGCTTAGCAATCTCCTTGTTTGCGTCAGAAGTTTTAAGACCTGCAAACTCGCCTGCTTCTTCAGTCAGCACGCCCTTTTCATTTACAGGGACAATTATTTTGAACATTCCCTTGTACTTGCTGCAAACTTCAAAGTCCTCCACACCAAAACCGGGCGCAGTATGAACGCAGCCTGTACCACTGTCAAGAGTAACGTGATCTCCGTTGATAATCGGGGATTTTCTGTCATAGAACGGGTGCTTTGCCTCAAGCAAATCAAGCTCAGAACCCTTAAAAGAACCAATAGTAGAGTACTTGCTAATTCCCGCAGCCTTTGTAACTTCGTCTACAAGATCCTTTGCCATAAGCAGATATGCGCCAAAGGACTTATGCTCCTCGTCCTCAACCTTAACGAAAGTATATTCATAATTCGGTCCAACACAAACAGCAAGGTTGCCGGGAAGAGTCCACGTTGTAGTAGTCCAGATTACAACATAAGCATTTTTCAGATCAATACCGAGATTAGTAAACTTTCCCTTATCATCAACAATCGGGAACTTAACAAAAATTGAATAGCAAGGATCGTCCTGATATTCAATTTCAGCTTCTGCAAGTGCAGTATTACAGTCGGCACACCAATAAACAGGCTTCAATCCCTTGTAGATATAGCCCTTCTTATACATTTTGCCGAATACCTCAACCTGCTTAGCCTCAAATTCGGGTTTAATGGTAAGGTAAGGATTATCGAAATCGCCCCACACGCCAAGGCGCTTGAACTGAGCTTTCTGCTCATCAAGGCACGACAACGCAAACTGACGGCAGCTCTTACGAAGACTCACAGGATCGACCGCACCGCTGTCCACTCCAAGCTCCTTAATAGCTTTAAGCTCAATCGGAAGCCCATGACAATCCCAACCGGGAACATAGTTAGCATTAAAACCGGTCATAGACTTATACTTTACGATAATATCCTTCAGTACCTTATTAAGAGCGGTACCCAGATGAATATTACCATTTGCATAAGGAGGTCCATCGTGAAGAACATACGACGGCTTACCCTTATTCTTTTCCGAAAGTGCGTAATAAATGCGGTCGCTCTCCCACTTTGCGAGCATATCAGGCTCTCTCTTAGGGAGATTTGCACGCATAGGAAATTCCGTCTGCGGCAAATTAACTGTATTGTTCAAATCCACTGCCATTATAATTATCTCCTCAGATTATTTTTATTTACCGTTGTTCTTACCAAATTTCAGATTATCGTGACGCTTCATGTCACCCTCATTGGGAGATTTGAAGAACGGAAGATTGTTCTCGGCTGTTTTATCGGGAACAGTTTCTTCGGATTTCTTCGACTTCTCTTTCTCAGCAGCCGCAGCCTTTTCAGCAGCTTTGCGTGCTTCTCTCTCTTTTTCTTTTTGCTGAGCTGCCTTTACAGCGTTTGCTTTAGCCTGTGCCTGAGCTTCCTGTTTTCTGCGCTCAGCTTCACGCTTTTCAACCTGTTCTGCAGTACGTCTTACAAAATCATTTTCACACTTCTCAGGCAAACTTTCAATAAATGCAATATGTTCCTTATATCCGGCAAGAATTTTAGATCTGTATTCAAGAACTTCTTTTCTCGTTTCCTGGAGAATATTTTCTTGAATTTCCTGCTGTCTGTTCATAAGTGTGCGAATTTCTTCAGCTTTATCATTTGCGTCGCCGACAATCTTCGCAGCTTTTTCTTCTGCCTCCTGACGCGTCTTTCTGGAATACTCGTCAGCGTCGTTGACAAGTCGTTCGCTCTTTACCTTAGCGTCAGAAAGCTGCTTTTCAATAGCTTCTGCAGTCTCCTTAGTAAGCTTCTCGGCAGAAGCCTTGCTCTCTGCAACAATTGCATTACCCTGTTTCTGAGCGACAAGTAAAGCGTCCTTCAAAGCATCTTCTTCTTCACGATACTCACGAATTTTATCGGCAAGTACCTCAAGCTTGCCCTGAAGTTCCTCGTTTTCTTTCTGCAATTGAGCGAATTCATCGGAAATCTCCTGCAAATAAGAGTCAACTTCTTCTCTCTTATAGCCGTTGAGAGTTTCTCTTCCAAAGCTCTTTCCAACAATTTCCTTTGCGTCCATAGGTGTGCTTACCTCCAACATTTTTCAATCTTCTTAAATTTTATTCAATCATCTGTTCTTAAAGGAATAACTCGATTTAATCTTGTCATTCCTTTAAGAACAGCATAAGTTCAACTATACGCTCTTTTCAATTTTTATACGAAGTCTTCCCTTTTTGGTTTCACCGAAAACTTCACTCAAGCGAAATCTGCCATATCCGCGAATAGAAATTACAGTACCCTGCTTAATTGCGCTGCTTGTGTTCTGACAAACACAAAAATCAGCGTTTACCAATCCCTGCCTGATAAGTGCAGATGATTTTTCCCTTGAAAGATTTGTACACGCTCCGACAATGCAGTCAAGCCGCAAAGATGAAACACTCCGCTCAATAACAAGAAATTTTGCTTCAGGAACACCACGACCCAATCCACGTTCAGCCACAACTCCACAGCTGCCGATTTTACCGATATCCTCAACAATACCAACAGCAGTTTCTGTGCAGAAAACCACTGCATAGTCCTTGTCAACAAGAATATCACCAATCACAGAACGTTCCAGACCACACGAAAGTATTGCCCCAAGGAAATCCCTGTGACAAAGATTATCGCACTCTCTGAATGAAAACGTCACAGCACACAAAGGAAAAAGTCCATTTTTGCAGCATTCATCTGCATACTCGGATTTACTGTCGCATTCTGCGTAATCCTCAGCGTATGTACCCATAAAAAAACCGCACATAGTCCGTGCAGCTCCATCATAGCCGCCATAAAACAAAGGTTGTGCATTATCATTCCTTACCGCATAAGCCGCCACAACCCTTTCCCGCTCATTAAGAAATCGGGAAAAATGCGGAACCCCCGACCTCCTGCTCAAAGCAGCAAGGTCGGAGATATGTGCGGAAAAATAACGTTCGTCTTCATTAAGAAAAATCACTTGTTATGCCTGCCATTTCGCATTCTGATGAGTATTTTTAATCTCAGTCAAGATTAAGCCACTCAACATTCTTAGGAGCAACAGCATAGCAGCAAGTATCAGCACGTTCAATTCTGCCGTCACACATTGCAGCAGCTCCCGTCATAAAGTCAACAATTCTTGTGCCAACTTCCTGATCAATGTCATTGAGATTGAGGAAAATAATTGTTCCCTCACGCAGTCTTGCGATTGCTTCTTTCATAACATCATCGTAGCTTGTAGGCTTCATAATCATGATCTTAGGCTGCTGATTAGCGTGAAGATTGATTGCTGCCTTAGGTGCAGTTGATGTACCGAAGCTGTTTATAGACGAGAAGCTTCCGGAATAGTCAGCCTCCTCTTCAGTAACAGCAGAAGAAGAGGTATCATATCCGTCTTCTTCGTAATCAACAAAACCCTCATTTTCTTCGCCTGTGCCAAAAATGTTTTTCCAAAGTCCCTTCATTGTATATTTCCTCCCAATTTATATATATTTTCTTTGCCCGAACAGACCTGAACCTATCCGGACAATTGTGGCGCCATACTTAACAGCTTTCTCATAATCCCCCGACATACCCATCGAAAGAACATCAAACTGTGATTTATCTATATCTTCACACGATTTCAGTTCATGGAAAAGCTCCTGCATCTCAGCAAAAACGCTCTCATCACACGACGGTGGTGGTATTGTCATAAGTCCACGCACCCTTATACCTTCAAGTCCGGAAATCCTGCCGCAAAATTCCTTTGCATCACTCGCAGCAATTCCGCCCTTTGTTTGTTCATCTCCGATATTTATTTCAACCAAAATATCCATCACACGCCCTGCGCTCATTGCCCGTCTGCTGATTTCCTCAGCCAGATGAACGCTGTCAACAGAATGAATCATAGAAACCTTATCAATAATATATTTCACCTTATTAGTCTGAAGTCCGCCAATAAAATGAACCTCAGCCTTGGCATAGCTAAGCCGCTTGTCCAGAAATTCCTGAACCCGATTTTCGCCAAGCAAGTCAACGCCCAATCCAACGGCATAATTCACGCTTTCATAAGGCACAGTTTTAGTCACCGCCATAAGCCTTACACTATCCGAACGATTTGCATTTATCCTTGCGTTTTCTATATTATCGATTATCCGCAGATAATTATCCCGTATTTTCGGGAAAACGTCATCGCACAACAATTTTTCCATCGTACAAATCTTTGCCCTCGACTACAACTTCATCGTACATCATCAGATATCCGTCACCGGATCCCTGTGCGGAAATAATATAATCCTCACCCCAGTATACGATGTCAACCTTCTTGAAAACAAGACTGCTGCCACGGATTATGTAAACTCCGTATTCACCCTTGTCGCTGTACCTGAGCGCACTTCTGGAAACACGCAGACCGCCGTAACTGTTCACAACTATCCTGAACTTTGTCGTTCTTCCCGATACTACATCGGAAGTCAGACGATCGCACTCAAAAATATATACAGCCTTGTTCTCACCGCACGGCTTTACATAAACAACTTCAGCGTCAATATGCTGACTTCCCGAACCAACTCTCAGCGTCACAGTACTGCCCGCGTTTATTCCGAACAAATTTTCAGTATCCAGCACAGCAGCCACACGCCACCTGTAATCGGAAATCAGTTTACCGACTGCGCTTGATGCAATGCCGTTCTTAGCAGGATTTTCAAGTATCTCATTAATCCTCTGTTCGGTCATATCCTCGAACGAAGAAAAGGAAATCTCATCTTCATATCCATCGACCTTGCTTGCAAAATAACCGGTTCCATTTGCGTAAACATAAGACGCACTTCCCGTAAGGAGTGATTTCAGTCTGGTAACTTCCGCATTCAGCTGAGCCTTTCTGTCAGTATAATCAGATGTTTCCTGCAGGGTAATTTCACGCTTGCACATAGCTTCAAGCAATTCGTCCTGATGCTTTGCGGCAGTATCGAAATCGCCGTCGAGAATATCTGAAATTATGCTTGAATGACTCTCGTTTATCTGAGCGGATATAGCGTCAAGCTGCGAACTGTCTGTTCCAATAAGCTTTTCAGCATTAGTAAGAACTTCAATTCTCTGCTCAAGCGTTTCAATCTGGCGAAGATACGACAAATCGCTTTCGCTTCTGTACCTTCTTGCAATTACAGTGCTGTTGCCGACTTTCGAGCCGTCCTCACACTCATATCCCAGAACTCCGCCTCCGTAGTCGTATACAAGCGTTTCATCACGCATATAAACGCCATCAAATGGAATTTCCACATCGAACTCATACCGGAACGCAGTTTCAACCGCAATGTCAGAACGATTTGTAAAAAACACCTGTCCTACAAACACAAATATTACAAACAGCGACAGCACCACGATAACAGTGCGAGTCCACGCAGACTTCATTTAGTCCTCCTCGCCCTTTTCGTAAGCGTCAAGAATAGACACAGACTTGAACGGAGTAATCGTGGAAATAGCGTGTTTATAAATCAAATTCTGCTTTCCATCCGTATCAAGTATCACGGTATAATTATCGAATCCCTTAACAATACCCTTGAACTGAAATCCGTTAGTAATGTAAATCGTCACAGGAATTTTATCCTTCCGCGCCTGATTTAAAAAAACATCTTGCAAATTAATATCTTTTGCCATGTCAACCACCTTTTTCTCTCTATAATGTGGAACACACGATTCCTTATAGCGGCAACCGAAAAAATTACACAGTTCACCTAACTATATAGATA
>CAZTRH010000052.1:0-14118 GCA_964616605.1 uncultured Ruminococcus sp. | reverse complement strand
ATAGAACTTGGAACAGAACGTGGAATTAAACTTGGAATGAAGCAAGGTCTTGAGCGAGGTCTTGAGCAAGGCACGATGCAAGCTAAGCGTGAAATGATTTTAGGTTTGAAAGACGAACTGACTATCGAAAAAATTGCACAGATTTCCAAGCTCTCTGTTAAAGAGGTCGAGGATATTTTGAACTCAAAGCAGTGACGAAAAAGTCTTATCTAAATTCAGAAATACAGTCATAACAAACCCCGTATTCCATTCAGGAACACGGGGTTTCTGTATATTCACCGCTGCTTTACAGCATAGGGGTTTATCTTTTTGAGAATGCCTGTTCGTGATATTACCTGAACGAGAATTACTCCCAGAACTGCGCCAAAGCCGCCTTGCAGCAGATTGAACGGCATATTCACCCACGCGGCAGCAAATCCCACTCCCAGTGCCAGCGAGTCATAGAAGAAATATCCGAAAACCATAATACCCTCAGCCGCCACAGCTCCAGTGATATGACCCACAATCCACAGCTTTTCGTTTTTCTTTATAAACGCATGTGCAATAATCGAAGCCGCTACTGCCATAAGCCCCTTTATGACAAAGGTACCTGGTGCGTAGATTGGGTAGCCTATAAGGTCCGCCATAACAGAACCGATACCGCCAGCCGCAAATCCGTACACGGGACCCAGTATCCAGCACGCTATAAGTATAAAGCAATCCCCGAAATTCAAAAATCCGCCGTTCGGCGCAGGAATCTGAATTACAAGCGTTGCCACACAGATAAGTGCCGCAAACATTGCGGTAATACAGATTTTCAAAACTTTGTCCTTATCTGATGACTTATTTTTATTCATCAGACTCATCTCCTTCTATCGAATACTTAGTATTTCGATAGTCTTTATTATATCACTGCCATCAACGGTTGTCAAGTGTTTTTTTGAAATTTTTGCCCTGATATGCGGCAAGCTCTGCCATACGCTTATCAATGCCGCCCAGCACGGCTATCTTATCCTTGCTCCACATCGGCGCTTCAAGCAGGGACTTATCTCCATCGCCAGTCATGCGCTCGATTACCGTTTCGGGTGGGAGCAGTTCAAGCTGCTTTACTACGATATCGATATACTCGTCCCTTGTAAGCGGCGTGTATTTCCCCGAATGATAAAGATGCGACAAAGCGGTGTTCTTCATAACGTGCAGCGAATGAATTTTCACTGCGTCGGGAGAAAGTGCCGCTATCGTCCGCGCTGTTTCAAGCATCATTTCGGGCGTTTCTTCGGGCAGACCGTTTATGATATGCACGCACACCCGTATCCCACGCTGTTTCAGCAGCTTATAGCACCGCAAAAAACCCGAAAACGTATCCCCTCGGTTGATAAGCAGTGCAGTTTTATCGTGTACCGTCTGAAGCCCAAGCTCCACCGTAAGCGGCAGCGGACACGCTGCCAGTATGTCGGCTTTCTCTTCGTCAACGCAGTCGGGGCGAGTCGCTACCGACACCGCAAACGCTCCGCACCCCACCGCCTTGTTCAGCAGTTCTTTCAGATTATCGGGAGAGCAGAACGTGTTGGTGCGCAGTCCGTAGTACATCAATATTTTCGCATCGGGATTTTTGGCATGAATACGCCGTTTTTCCGCTTCAAACTGCTCCTCTACGGAGCGGCTGTCAACGGGTACGGGACAGCAGAACGCACAGCTTCCGTGCGGACAGGATAACCCTGCGTCCACAGTCGCCTTGAACACACGACAGCCGTACTTGTGCAGATTGTGATAATACAGCGTGTGATACCGCTTGTTGTCATCGGAATATTTAAAACTGCACACATCACTTGCTTTCATTTTTCAGCTCCCCTGCCATTGCGAAAATCACTTTCTTCATCACGTCAAGCACAAGCTCGTTCTTTGCGACTTTAACAAGCATTCGAGGTCTGCCGACTGTTTCAAGCCGCATACGGTTTCCTAACTCCCTTGTCACAGCCGAAAACTTCTCCATATCGAACTTGTTGATGTAGAAAACAAGGTCCTCTCCTATCTGCGAAATCTCAGAAATGTTCTCCGCCGCCATATTGCGCAGTCTTGCAACGTCTATAAGTCCCAATACAGAGCGTGGCGGGTCGCCGTAACGGTCGATAAGCTCGTCTGTTATATCCATAGCGTCCTCGTCCGTCACAATCCGTGCAATCTTGCGGTAGCAGTCCACACGCTGCGCCTGATTGGAAATATAATCTTCGGGGATATAAGCGTTTATCCGCACATCTACAAGGCACTCGTCACGGTGTACGTTCTTCTCACCCTTTTCCTCACGCACCGCCTCGTCAAGCAGCTGCAGATACATATCGTATCCCACGTTTGCAAGGTGTCCGCTCTGC
The DNA here is from genome assembly GCA_964616605.1 of uncultured Ruminococcus sp. Classification (GTDB taxonomy): domain Bacteria; phylum Bacillota; class Clostridia; order Oscillospirales; family Ruminococcaceae; genus CAG-115. The sequence continues at coordinate 11,770 of CAZTRH010000052.1, read as the reverse complement.
GAAGCGCCAAGAATACTGCCTGCACCACGGATTTCCAAGTCCCTGAGCGCTATTCTGAAGCCGCTGCCGAACTGCGTGAACTCACGGATTGCGTCCAGACGTCTTTGCGATACCTCTGAGAGGATTTTTCCGGGCTTGAACGTGAAGTATGCAAAGGCTCGCTTGTTGGTTCTGCCGACTCGTCCCCGAAGCTGGTGCAGCTGCGCCAGTCCCATATAGTCTGCGTCCTCGATAATCAGCGTGTTGACGTTGGGGACGTCTATTCCCGTTTCAATGATGGTTGTGCAGATGAGAATATCAATCTCTGCGTCCAGAAGCTGCCGCCACACTTCCAACAGTTCGGCTTCTTCCATTCGCCCGTGTGCAACGCCGATCCTTATATCTGGGATAAGCTGTTTTAACGTATCCGCAACACCATAAATCGAGTCTATACGATTGTGAATGTAATACACCTGACCGTTGCGGCGCAGTTCTTTCTGAACAGCCTGTGCAATAACGCTCCAGTCGTGTTCGAGAACGTAGGTAGACACCGCCTGTCTGTCCTGCGGAGGCTCATCGAGAATGCTCATATCACGGATACCGCTCATCGCCATATTCAGCGTTCTGGGAATGGGCGTTGCCGAAAGCGACAGGATATCCACTCCCGAAAACGTTTCCTTGAACTTATCCTTGTGTGCCACACCAAAACGCTGTTCCTCGTCAATGATTACAAGTCCGAGGTCCTTGAACTTCACGTCATTCTGAATAATCCTGTGCGTGCCGATTACCATATCAATTCTGCCCGACGCCAGACCTTTGAGGATTTCCTTTTTCTCAGCGGTGTTCTTATAGCGCGAGAGCAGTGCGATATTCACGGGGAACGCTTCCATTCGTGCGGTAGCCGTCTGATAATGCTGCCACGCAAGCACGGTGGTGGGTGCAAGCAGAACGCACTGCTTCCCTGCTTCAATGCACTTGAAAGCCGCACGCAAAGCAACTTCCGTCTTGCCAAAGCCAACATCTCCGCACAGCAGACGTTCCATCGGGTGTTCACGCATCATATCCTGTTTGATTTCGTCAATGCACCGCAGCTGTGCGCCCGTTTCAACATAGGAAAAATGCTGCTCGAAATCCTCCTGCATTCCGTCGTCTTCGGGGAACGCAAAACCCTTTGAGCGCATACGCTTTTCGTAAAGTTCGATAAGCTCCGCCGCCATTGCCTTTGCGGCTGCCTTTGCCTTTGCCTTGGAATTTTTCCACTGGTTGCTGCCGATTTTGTTCAATTTCACAGACGCAGGGTCGCCCGAACCGATATAGCGTGACACAAGGTCAAGCTGCGTTACGGGAATATTTACCACATCGCCGCCTGCGTACTTTATGCTGATATAGTCTTTCAGCACGCCGCCTGCTTCCAGTTTATGCACACCGCTGAACACGCCTATTCCGTAAGAGGAATGCACCACAAGGTCGCCGATTGCGATATCCTCAAGCGAACGCACCTGCTCGTTCTTCTTGAGTTTCGGAACTTTTCTTCTGGCAGAGTGAACAGACGTATGCGTGAAAACGCACAGTCCCCCCTCGCTGTACGACAGTCCTGCCGACAGCGTGCCTTGCGTTACGATAATCTTTCCCGAAACAGGCGCAGACGGCTCTTCGGAATATTCCGCACTGAATCCGTCATCGCACAAGTCTTTTGCAAGAGTTTTCGCACCCTTTTCAGTGCCTGCAAAGATGAAACAGCACATTTTCTGTTCGAGATAGCCGCTGATTTCTTCTTCAAGCAGCTTGTATTCACCGCTCCACGGTGCATTCTGAACAGCGCCCTTTGCGTTTACGGAAATGCCGAGTTCCAGTCCGCCGCCGCGGATAAACGACTCAAAATAAGCGGTCGTGCTTTTGACAATGCGGTCGTACAGTTCGGTCTTGGTGAGTATATACCGCTCCAGACCCTTGCAAATCTTGTTTTCGTCCGTCAGTATTTTCAGATCCTCAAGATGCTGAGCCGCAGACGCACGGAATGCCTCTTTAACGGCGGTATTCTCGCACACGAACACGCTACCGTCCGCTTCTATATAATCGAATACGACAGCTTCCTTGTCATAGCACAGCGGAAAATACCTGTCGGAGCTGTAAACCGTTATACCGTCACGGATTTTCTGCACATCGCCGTACAACCGTTCGCGCACCTTTTCGGCAGATTTTGAACGGAGCTTTGCGGCAAGCGCTTCGATTTTGCCGCACATGGCGTCGCTGCTGTCAAACAGCGTTTCCCGTGCAGGCGACACCTCTATTTTTTCAAGCGAACTTGTTCTGCGCTGTGTTTCAAGGTCAAATTCGGAAATGCTGTCGATACTGTCGCCCCACAACTCCACACGAAAAGGCGCAGCGCTGCTCGGTGGGAACACGTCTACAATGCCGCCGCGCACGGAAAACTGTCCTGCCCCCTCCACCATCTCAGAACGGATATAGCCAGCCGCAGTAAGTCCGCTTACAAGTTCTTCCAGAGCGATTTCACCGCCCTCTTCCAGAACTACTGTTCTGCTTTCAAGTTCGGATTTCGGCAGCGTCAGCTGCGCCGCCGCCGCAGGCGAACAGATAACCGCCTTGCAGGTGCGCTTTACAAGAGCGTTCAGCGCAAAAATCCGTTTATGCTCATACTCACGGGAAGCAGCCTCTGCGTCCGCAAGCACGAGTTCCTTTTCGGGGTACAGCACAGCCGCATTCTCACGCAACATAGCGTTTATATCAAGCACCAGCTTCTGCGCTTCGCCCTCGCTGTCGGCAATGACAAGAGAGGGCGAAGACTTTTTCGCAATAAGCGCCGCTATGAAATGCGCCTTGTGTATATGCGAAACGCCCGTTACAAGAGCGGGCAGAGTGTGTTTCTTATCGGAAAGGTATTTTTCAAGCCGCACAAAATCAGCATTTTGTTGTGCAGCATTCACAAAAAAGTTCATTGTTTTCTCCGTTTATGATAATGTACATTGACATTGCTTTGGTGAAATTGTACAAACCGCTTGATTGTATACGCCGTTTGAAGGGACTTGAAGCGGAAACGCACCGGTCGCACCGGTCGCACCGGTCGCACCGGTCGCACCGGTCGCACCGGTCGCACCGGCTAGGAATTATATTTGTTCATTGCTTCATCAGTTTTACCGTTTACCATAAGTTCAATGGCGCAGACTGCATTATCAAAGGCTTTTTCGAGTGCTTCGCCGTCCTCTTTCTTAAAGTGACCAAGAACCCAGTCGGCGAGGTTGTAATCGGGGTGAGGCTTTGCGCCGACTCCCATCTTGATGCGCGGGAACAAATCGCTTCCCGAAAGGTAGATGATGTTCTTAATTCCGTTATGGCCGCCATCGCTGCCCTTTCTGCGGATACGCAGCTTTCCGGGTTCAAGGGAAATATCGTCAAAAACGACAATAGTGCGTTCGGGCGGTATTTTGTAAAACTGCATAGCCTCAGTCACCGCTTCGCCGCTCTTGTTCATAAAGGTAGTCGGTTTCATAATAAGACAGCGTTTTCCCGAAACCGTTGCGTCACAGGTAAGCGACTTGAACTTCAGCTTCTTGCAGTTTACGTTAAGCTTTTCGCAGAGCGTGTCAATCGTCATAAATCCTATGTTGTGGCGAGTGTTTTCGTACTCCGTGCCAGGATTTCCCAGACCGCAGATAATATACTCCACTGCGCCTGCTGCTTGTTCTTTCTTTTCGTTTTCCAGTTTCTTAAAAATGTCAAATACTGACATAAAATCTCCTTTACATATATAAACACGAAATCCCGCTCGCAATTGCTTGCGAGCGGTGAGAAATTTCGTAATTCTAAGCGAAAAATGTCAATCAAACGATATCGTCAGCATTGAAAGGATCGCCACATTCGGGGCAGAACTTCGGAGGATTGGTCGGATCCTCAGGCTGCCAACCGCACTTGTCGCACTTATACTGCGGTACTCCGGCAGGCTTGGGCTTTCCGCAGTTCATGCAGAACTTGCCTTGATTTTGCGCACCGCATGAGCAGCTCCAGAAGTTGGTTTCGGGTTTCTTCGCTCCGCAGGTCGGACAGAACTTTCCTGTGTTCGAAGCGCCGCAGCTGCACTTCCATGTGTTTGCTGCTGTCGGCTGTGAAGCCTGTGGCGCAGCCTGCTGAACTGCCTGCTGCTGAGCCGCCATACTATACAGATTGGCAGCATTTATGCCGCCCTGCTGCTGAGCCATATTCATTCCCATAAAGCCCATCATTGCGCCGCCTGCGTTGCCTGCGGCAGTTTTCATAGCGTCGCCCTGAGCCATGGTGAGATGAGCAGCAGCCATTCCGGGGTCACGCATAACAGCCGTTCTCTGAAGATTTTTGATCATCTCCTGATCTTCGGGCGGCAGTGACGGAGCGTTCATACTGAACGAAGCAATTGTAATACCGCGCAGCTTGCCCCATTTCTCGGAAAGCTCGGTATTGAGTGCGTCAGCAATAGCGGAAGCGTGCGACGGCAGAGCGCTTGGACGTATACCCTCATCGGAGAATTTTCCGAGCGCAGGCTGCAGCGCGCCTACTATCTCGCCCTTCATAGCACTGTCAAGCGAGGATTTTGTATAGCTTACTCCTGCGAAATTGCCGCACACGTTCGTGTAGAAAAGCACAGGGTTTGTAATTCTGTAAGTATACTGACCGTTGCAGCGCAGCGACACATCAACGTCCAGTCCGATGTTTCTGTCAACCACACGGAACGGGATAGGAGTAGCCGTACCGTAGAGGTTGTTCATAATCTCCTTGGTGTTGATGAAATATACTCTCTGGTCAACAGGAGCGCTGCCGCCGAACGAAAAACGCTTGCCGATGGACTTGAACGTTTCCATAATCGAATCGCCGAGGTCGCCGTAGAAGATGCTCGGTTCTGTCGAAGAATCAAACACAAATTCGCCTGCTTCAGCACAGACTTCAGCCACTTTTCCACCGTCAACGATAAGTGCGCACTGTCCCTCGTTTACATTGATGATAGAGCCGTTGGAAATAACGTTGTCCGAGCCTTTGGTATTGGAGCTTTTGCCGCCTACTTTCTTAACGCCTCTTACAGCGAGTGTTGCGCTGTCAATTGCGTCACAGTAGAAATAATCTCTCCAGCTGTCAGCCAATGCGCCCGAAACTGCGCCGATACCTGCTTTAAGCAATCCCATAGTAGTAACCCTCCTGAATAAAAATTAAATATCTTAATGACATTGTACACCATTTTCAAACTCTTGTCAAGGGCAATTTTCCATCTTATAGTAATAAATATACATTTTCTGGACGGAATTTTCCAGAAAGTAGTAATGTTTTATATAAGCAATAAGCATCACAAGCAGCAGCAGCGTAAGCACCGCAAGACCTGTGTTCTTTATCACAAGCCACATAAACAGCGAAATCAGAAAGAACACCGCAAAGGACATTGTGATAATCAGATGCACAAGCCGCTCGTGGCTGTAAAACGCAATCCTCTGAAGCAGCCTGCTTTTCATCGCAAGAACTTCTTCATCACTGTGTGAAACGCTGAAAAACTGTTCCAGCAGGGCAAGGTATTCCTTAATCTGCTTAGTCATCGAAATCCTCCAAAGCCTTTGCGCTCTGTTCCCACTGCTCCATTGCCGCTTCCTGAGCAGTACGGAGTTCCTCAATCTTCTGAGAAAGCTCCATCGCAGCCTTGTAATCCGACAAAGCGGAAAGTTCGTCTGTTTTCTGCGAGATTTCCTCGTCAAGCCGCTCTATTTCCGCTTCAAGGCGAGAAACTTTTGTGGTGAGCTTGCGCCGTTCGCTTTCACGCTCTTTTTTTTGCTTGTAATCAAGTGCCTGAGCGGATTTTTTCGGCTTTTCGGAAACCTCGTTCTCCACAGCTGCGGTCTGCCGTTCAAGGTAGTAGTCGTAATTTCCAAGGTAGCTGTCCGCACCGTTCGGGGTGAGCGCATAGATACGGGTTGCCAGTTTGTTTATAAGGTAACGGTCGTGCGATATCACAAACAGCGTTCCGTCATAGTTCATCAGTGCGTTTTCAAGTGCCTCACATGAGGAGATATCAAGGTGGTTTGTCGGCTCGTCCAGCAGCAGGAAGTTTGCACCCGAAAGCATAAGCTTCAGCAGAGCCACTCTTGCACGCTCGCCGCCCGACAGCTCGGAAATCTTCTTGTAGATGTCGTCGCCCTTGAACAGGAATGACGCCAGAGCCGTCCGCACAGCGGTTTCCGTCATTGTCGGGTACTCGTCCCACACCTCGTCCAGAGCGGACTTGCTGTCGCAAAGTCCACGCTGCGCCTGATCGAAATATCCCACCTGCACTCTCGCGCCGTACTTAAACTCTCCGCCGCAAGGCTCGTACTGTCCCATCAGTATGCGGAAAAGCGAGGTTTTGCCGCAGCCGTTTCCGCCGATGAGGAACACACGCTCTCCCCTTTTGATATCGAGGTTCACCCCCGAAAACAGCTTTTTCCCGTCAAAAGACAACGACAAGCCGTTCACCATAAGGACATCGTTGCCGCAGCCGTCCGCACTTTTAAATGCAAACTTTATAGCGTCGGGTGCGTCCTCGGGTTTTTCCAAATCCTCTTCAATACGGTCAATCTGCTTTTGCTTGCTTGCGATGGTGACGTAGTTGTGTGCTTGGTTCCAGCGCTTTTGTTGGTCGATTATGCCCTCAATTCGGCTTATCTCACGCACTTTGGCGTCATACACTTTCTGCCTGCGCTCCATATCCTCGGCTTTGAGTTCGAGAAAGCGTGTGTAGTTGCCCTTGTAATCGTGGATATGTCGGTTTTCAAGCTCAATGGTACGCTCTGTTACCTTGTCGAGAAAATAGCGGTCGTGCGATATCACGATGAATGCGCCCCGATATTCCGACAAAAACCGCTCCAACCACTCCACCGACTGTATATCAAGATGATTTGTCGGCTCGTCAAGCAGCAGCAGATCCGCCTTTGAAAGCAGCAGCTTCGCAAGCTGCAGTTTGCTTCTCTGCCCTCCCGACAACGCCTCTACGGGAAGCGAAAAATCGCTCTCCGAAAAACCCAGTCCCGTAAGTGCAGAAGCAGTGCGGCTCTTATAAGTAAGTCCGCCCTCACGCTCGAACTGCTCGCGGATTTTCGTCTGACGTTCAATAGTTTCGGGCGAGCAGTCGCCATAATCTATTTTATCGTGAAGCTCTTCAAGCTCCATCTCCATTTCTTCAAGCTCTGAAAAAATGGAAAGCGTTTCTTCATAAAGCGTTTTCGTTGAATTTTTGCAGGCAAACTGCTCCATAAAGCCGATTTTCACGCCGCCTGCAATATGAACGCTTCCGCTGTCGGGTTCAAGCTCACCCTTCAGCAGACGGAAAAGCGTTGTCTTACCGCTGCCGTTCACTCCGACAAATCCCAGCCGCTCGCCGTCATATACGTCAAATGACGCTCCCGAAAACAGCGTTCTGTCGGCAAACGATACCGACACATCGCCCAGACTCAATAACAGCATATCAGTTCTTTATCATCTTCTTGGGCGAGTACTTGTGGTTTATAAGATAATCGTTTGCCACAACATCGTAGTTCTGACAGATGATATCCATTCTGGAATCGAACTCTTCGCCCTTCATCTCACGAAGAACGTCTGTACGGTAGTAAAGCTCCCAGTTTTCGAGGTCAAGCACAGACTTTCTCACTACAACATATGTTGCGGAAGCCCCTTCAAGAACGTAAGCCTTGCCGTCAATATCAAGTCCGAAAACAAATTCCGAAAGTTCTGCGCTTACCGAAGAAGAACCGTTCTTTTCAATCATCTGATCGTACTGTGCAATGTCGTCCGGTCTTGTTATATCGACATCGTCCATAGCCTTCTGAATATATTCGTCTTTTGTAAGACCGTCTGCATTGTCTTCGGTATAGGACTTTTCAGCTTCTGCCTTTGCGTCATTGCGTGCGTCAAACAGTTCGCTGTCGTAAATGATGTCAAGCAGATTTTCGCCGTTGTTTATGCGCTCTGCATAACCCTTTGCCCTGTCCTTTACTTCCTGTTTCTCCTCGTCCAGAACAAGAAGGTCGCCCTTATAGTCAAGGTACTTGAGTTCGATTACGTTGTAAGCGGCGTAATTCTCGTTTGCCGCAGCTGCAAATTCCTCGTCAGATACTGCCCATTCGCCGCCTTCGTCATAGTAGTGAAGGAAAAGCCTGTCGTTAAGCTCATCAACCATGGTAAGCTCCTTGTACGATTCCAGACCTATTCCCATAGACTCGTAATATTCGCCCCATGTCGAAAAACCCATTCCGTAGTAAGAAATCGTGGTATCTTCCCACTCTTCCTTAAGGCTTGCAGTTATCTCGTTCTTTTCTTCCTCTGTAAGAGCAATGCCCAGGCGCTCGCACTCACGCTGTATTCCTACAAAGCGCATTACGCCCGACTTTGTATCGTCAATAATCCAGTCGGAATACGACTTTCCGTCAATCTCATAATCGAACACATCAATTTCTTCAGACTCTGAAGATGTGCTGTCCGAACTATCGGTGCTTGCGCTGCTGTCAGTGCTGTCGCCGTTTTCTTCGGACTTCAAATTCTCAACCTCGGTGTTTGCAAGATTGATTGATGTTCTCTGAAGGGAAAGGTAAACTCCGTTTTTGATATCCATTCCGTCAACCGTCATGATAACGCCGTTATCCACGCAGCCCGAAAGTGACGCTGCAATCGCCGCCGCAGTTATTGCAGCCGAAATTTTCTTAAAAGTCTTTGTCATATTAATCCTCCATTAAAAAAGCTCTGACTGTCATATCACACTATTTCAATAAACTTCACAGCCACAAGCGTATTTTTCTTTTCGTATCTGTTTATAGTGTACTCCATAATCTTATCGGGGTTTGTTTCAACGCCAAGGTCATCGCCAAACGCTGAAATAGATGGTGGAATGTATTCCACACGGCACACATAAACGCCACCGCCCGTGTTCTTCATCTCAGTGATTTTCGGGGCATAGCTGAGGTATCTTAAATTTCTCGGACAGGTATAAACGTGGTTTTCCTCATCATAGGAAAACTTTGCTTCGCCATATCCCACTGTCTGATGCTCCACAGTCGAACCTGTGCCGAAAAGTTCCTTACAGGAAACCACGACATCGTATTCAGGGATAATGTATTCGCCTGCAGTTTCGCTTTTATAAACGCTGTAATCCTTATTCAGCAGAATATTCCAGATTGAGGAATTTATCTTTGCCGAATCCGATATTTCAGTTTCGTTCTCAAAAGGTGAAATATCATTTGCCACTGCGGGAAGGATAAACCTTGCAAACTCATTCTTCAGAGAAGTGTCGTCAACTATGCTCTTTGCGCCCTTTGCAATAAGCCAGCCGCAGGCCAGCACTCCGATGATTGCCATAACCGCCACAAACACCGCAAACCCGAAAAAGAATCGCTTTTTCTTGGGATTTTCAGCGATTTTCGTGCCGTCGTCAGGTTCCTGCCCCAGATCCGCAATATCTGTTTCTATATCGGGTTCTTCCTCGGAAGAACCGAAAAGTTCGTTGATTATATCATCACTGTGCTTCTCACGGATATCAGTTTTCTTTTTCTTTGCCATACTAATCCTCTTAAACTATTTGTCATCTGCGTATCTGACCGTCACCGTTTATCAGATACTTGTAGGAAGTCAGAGCCGTAAGTCCCATAGGTCCTCTTGCGTGAAGCTTCTGCGTAGAAATTCCGATTTCCGCTCCCATGCCGAACTCAAATCCGTCCGTAAAGCGTGTAGACGCATTAACGTACACTGCCGCTGCGTCCACCTGACGCTGAAACTTATCCGCATTTTCAAGGCTCTGCGTCACAATACACTCGCTGTGACCCGTGCCGAACCTGTTGATATGCGCTATCGCCTCGTCAACGGACTCTACAACCCTTGAGGAAAGTTTCAAATCGAGAAACTCCATGCGATAGTCTGCGTCGTCTGCAATCTTTTCAACCTTGATAAGGTCTGCCGTGCGCTCATCGCCCACGATTGCAACCCTGCCCTGCCAGAGGTTATCCAGTCTTTTGAAAAAATCCTCTGCGATATTCTTATGCACAAGGATATTTTCAATAGCGTTGCATACGGACGGACGCTGAGTCTTTGCGTTGTTGACTATATCAATTGCGATGTCGAGGTCAGCCGTTTCGTCAACGAAAACGTGACAATTGCCCTCGCCCGTCTGGATAACAGGCACTGTTGCATTCTCGATAACCGAATGTATAAGCCTTCCGCCGCCTCGCGGGATAAGCAGGTCTATATACTTGTTGAGCCGCATCATAGCGTTCGCCACCTCGTGCGACGTATTCTCCACAAGCTGAATGCAGTCGCACGGAGAGCCTGCGTCAGAAATCGCCTTTCGCATCAGCTCAACAAGCGCCTTATTAGAGTTTATAGCGTCCGAACCGCCGCGCAGTATGACTGCGTTTCCTGCCTTAAAACACAAAGCCGCTGCGTCTACGGTAACGTTCGGACGGCTTTCAAAGATAATTCCGATAACGCCCATCGGCACACGCTTCTGAACCACACGCAAGCCGTTCGCAAGCGTACCGCCGCCTATCACCTCGCCGACAGGGTCAGGCAGTGACACAACCTGTTCAACGCCCTCAGCCATAGCCGCAATACGCTTTTCATTAAGTGTAAGTCTGTCCTGCATAGCCTCGCTCATGCCGTTCTTCTTCGCATTTTCAAGGTCAATGCGGTTTGCTTCCATAATAGAAACAACGTTCTCTCTGAGTGCCTTTGCGATATACGAAAGCGCAAGATTTTTTCCGCTTGTCTGCATATCCGCAAGCACAGGAGCTGCCGCTTTTGCGTTTGCTCCAAGCTGTTCAATGTATTCCATGTTAATTCACCTCGTTAAAATCAGTCGTTTTGCGCCTTAAACCATGTGCAGCGCGCATTATTGCCCTCAAACAGCTCGTAAAGCAGCTTCGGGTCACGGTTCCCGATGATAACGGTATCAATTCCCGCTTCTGTTGCTATCTGCGCAGCCTCAATCTTCGTGAGCATACCGCCGGACCCCAGAGAGCTTCCCACGCCCTGCGCATAGGAAATAATCTCGTTTGAAATCCCGTCCACTTCGGGGATAAACTTAGCGTTCCCGTCAGAAGGATTACCCGTATACAAGCCATCAACGTCCGTCAGCATGATAAGCAGATCGGCGTCACACAGCGTTGCGACAATAGCGGACAACGTGTCATTTTCGTCAAAGTCCAGCTGCTTTATCGACACTACGTCATTAGCGTTGATAATCGGGATAACAGACAGCTCGAACAGCTTGTTGAACGTGTTTATAACGTTGGTTCTGCGAGTGGCGTTGCTTACGACATCACGGGTAAGCAGCAGCTGCGCTACCTTGTGGTTGTACTGCTCGAACGTTTCGCCGTAGAACTTCATAAGTTCACTCTGACCTATTGCGGCACACGCCTGCTTTGACGGGATATCCTTCGGCTTTTCGAGCAGACCGCATTTCGCAGCGCCGACTGCCTGTGCGCCCGAAGTCACGAAAACAATCTCACGACCAGAATTTTTCAGATCCGCAAGCACTTCTACCAAAGCTCTTGTTTTCCGTATGTTAAGGCTGCCCGTGGGATATGCAAGCGAACTGCTGCCGACCTTAACGACAACACGCTTTTTATCAGCAAAATTTGTCATAAAATCAAACCTTCTTTATCGTCAATATTCAAATTACCTAAACCAATCAAAAAATGGAAGATAAACAACAAACTTCCCCTGCAGCTTCAGACCTACGCAGCAGATGGCGGCTTTATCGAAAGTCTGATTTCTGCAAAAAGAAATACACACTATATTATAA